>CALMGO010000700.1 GCA_937863625.1 uncultured bacterium | reverse complement strand
GGGGCGAGGGACAGATGCCATTTATTACGATGCCTCGGGCAACAGGACGAAAAAGACTTTGGGCGGAACGGATACGGTCTACGTATACAATGATGGAGACCAGTTGACTTCCGAGACGACTGGAGGCACGACGACGGCATACCTCTATGATTCAAACGGCAACCTCACAAAGTCAGATGACACCACGACACAGCAGGTATACGGCTACAACTATGAAAACCGGATGACGAGTTTTGCACGGACAGAAAGCGGGGCATCCGCACCGACGCGGCGCGAGACGTATTACGTAGCCCGCCTGTACGACAACGCGATTTCCGCGCCGATTTTCTGGGGCGGATTGTGCGTATTTGGGCCCGGTTTTCTCTTTGCATTTGGGTGCTATTTGCGGTATAGAAGCGGACGGCGCTCGCTTAAGCCGATGGTCTACAAGGTTGCATGCGGGGGCCTTGCGGTTATGTTCTTCGCATCGATGAACGCGGTCACCTATGCCGTCGAAACGACGAGCGCAAGTTATGTCTACGACGCAGACGGGAGGAGGATATCAAGGACGGTCGATGCCGTGGAGACAAAGTACTTCTACGACAAGCAGGACTGCATTGCCGACTACGATTCCGGTGACGCCCTACTTGCTTCATACGTGACGCCTTCACTGGATAAGAACCTTTCCGTCACTCGAAGCGGGAGTACCTACTACTACTTCGCCGACGGATTGGGGAGCATAAGAAACGTCATCGCCGCGAATGAAACGGTTGAAAACGTGTATGATTACTACGCCTTTGGCGGTGAACTCGCCACATGGACACAAGGCGTGGACAACCGGTACACGTTTACGGCTAGAGAGCACGACGTAGAGTCGGGGTCATACTACTACCGCGCGAGGATGTATGACGCCGCAAGCGGCCTCTTCGGCGGCAGAGATGGAACCGGGTCTAACGTGCCAGCTTTCTGATTGGGGGGATTGATATGAGAGGTATCTGTTTGGCACTGTATACCACTGAAGCTGCGGCTTGATGGATTTAATTGGCCATCTGGCGATTGCCAAACCTCCATGCCCGCGATTCTTTTGGGGATACAGCCGTTTCCCGACAGAATACGCAGGGTCCTAAGGCGCCATAGAAAGGTACCAGATCATGGAAAAGTTGCTCGCATTGCTCGCCATCGCCGTTATTGCCGCGGGCTTCTGCTGCTACCGAGTCTGGGGCGACGGCAAAGACTCCTCTGCCCCTGTGCCAGTAGAAAAGCCCACCGGGTACCGCTCAGCATCGCTTCTGCTCGAATCTCTCCAGAAAGCCGACATAGTTCCTGAAGAGCGCATTAGAGTTACCTATGAACTTGCCCGTCACCGCGGCGACCCCAGGGTAGGCCCGGCGCTGCTGGAACAGTACATGGTCGCACTCAACAATGGTGACGAAGGCGCTCTGAGTGTGTTCGCGTCAGCGCTTGGTGATGTTTACTATGGACCGGCGGAGCAGGTGCTACTTGAGCACCTGCGAGTCCTCCTTGAGGACAAATGGTGGGTAGATTTCGTCTCGGTCCAGAGCATAGCGGAGCATTTCCATGCACTCGGGGTAATGCACTGTCAGGAGGCGATTCCTCTCTACAACGAAGTCCTGGCCGCAGTCCTCACTGGTGACATCGGTAAGAATTTGAGTGAAATGTGCATCGCAGTTCCTATGCGCGGAGACCTCCTGTTGGACTCGGATAATCCGTTCGACCCATATAGTATGGGGCACTGGTTCGCCAGACTCTTTTACGCACCCGGATGTTGGGACAAGACGACCGTCACAATCCTGGCTCAATGCCTTGAGGTCGATGGGCTGTGGGGATGCCTGTCTCGTGCGAAGAGCGGCAAGGATGGCACACCTCAATCCCTTGGCTATCTTGTCAGTAATGCGCTCCAGTTCACACTGCCTTGGACGCACGATTGGAAGAGTGCCGACTATCTGCGTCTGGCAAACGAGAGCGGTACGCTTGGCCAGGCGTATGCCGAGAAGGTCAAGGAACTTGGCCCCCTCAAGGATGGCGTGGCGAATAATACTTTCATCATTGGTGTTGTGGTAGACCCTGCGGCAGTCCTTGCCGCAGGGCGGCGATGGCTGGACCCGGGAGTAGTCCGCGAGCTACCACTATCTCAAAAGGCCTGCTTTGTGTTGTATCTGAACGCAATGGCTCGTTCAGATTCTTCCGAGCCTCTCAGCAGACTGCTGACTCTTGCCCAGTCGGAACCAGAGGTCAGTCAGATGGCGCTTACCTATCTTGAGTTATTGGTCGGCAATTCCTTCGGTACGAACTGGGACATCTGGAAATGGTGGCTCCAGCGCGCAGAGACCGAGCTTGACTGGAACTCTGACACCCTCTGCTTTGGCCCCCCCGACAAATGGGAGGCGCTTCAGCAGGAGGCAATGCGCAGACTCGATGAGAAAGACGACGGGACACAGTGACTCGGCCTGCGACCTTGATGGGGACACCGAAACCAGTGAAGGTCACCAAGTCTGACGATGGGACGACGGTGAACGGTTACACTTACGGCTACGACGGCTACCTCACTGCCTTTGACACGACTGGGACGGACAATGACGCAACGTATGCGTACGATGCGGATAAGAGAAGGATCGCCAAGGTGGTAGACAGCGTCACAACGAAGTACTTCCTTGAAGGTGCGAATGTGATTGCCGATTATGACGGGGATGAGGTGCTTCTTGTCACTTATTTGACCCCCGGGCTTGATGCCAATCTCTCCCAGACCCGCTCCGGCAGCACCTATTACTACATGGCCGACGGCTTGGGAAGTATCAGAACGTTGACGGACAGCAGTGAGACCACAACGAACATTTATGATTACTATGCGTTTGGGAAAGAGTTGGGCGCATGGACACAGAATGTCCAGAACAGGTACACATATACGGCGAGAGAATACGATGCCGAATCCGCGCAGTACTACTACCGGGCAAGGTATTACGGTGGCGGGGGGAGGTTTGCAGGCCGGGACGCCGCTCGGCAGGCTAATCTGTATGTATACGCCATGAGCAATCCCATAACTCAGCGCGATGCAAGTGGAAACTGGGCCACCGATATCCACAAGGATGCTACAGAGCGATGGGCTAGGCAATCAGGCTTCTCGGAAGCCTCC
>CALMGO010000699.1 GCA_937863625.1 uncultured bacterium | reverse complement strand
ACCTTTTCGCGGGGATATTGCAATCATCACTTTTGGGTCATTTTACCGCGGAAAGTGCTCGAGTATGGGGAAACAGGGGCTTTCGTGAGAGACTATCGGGCGGCGAGAGGGGCTCTTCATGCAGCGGATATGCGGGAGGATCACAATGAAGCCGGCCCGCATGACACTGTCACACGGGCCGGGCATGATTTCATGGCTCGGCTAAGAGCTTATTACGGCGTTACTCTGCGGCCGGAGTCTCGGGCTTGTCACTTTTCTCAGCGGCGGGCGCCTCGGGCTTGTCGTCGGCACCTTCCGCGGGCTTTTCAGCGGCAGCATCAGCGGACTCACCGTCTGCAGACTCCTCGGTGACGGCGGGCTCGGGCTCAGGGGCCTCGGTTTCAAACGTATCACTGGGCATGCCGAGTTCTTCCTTGCTCCAAGGCTCGTTTACGGGATTGGAATCGAGGGTGATGGCCTCGGGCAAGACGGTCCAATTGGTCGTTTCGACGATGTAGGATTTGCGATAGTCGTCGGAGTTGATCGGGTGATAGTTGTGAACGAGGAACTCGAGCTCGCCTTTGGCATTTTCGCGCAAGGTGATGGCGCGAAGGGTGGGCCGGACGGCTTTGAGCGCGTCATAATTTATGACGGCGGTGTTTGCACGTTCGGCGCCAAGGATGAGTTTTTTGACCTTTTCAATATCGAAAGTGTGGACTGGCGAGAGGCGTATGGCTTTGCCTTTGTCGGGGAGCTGGAAGAGGTAGAATTTGTCCTTTCTGACGATCAGGATTTCGTAACCCGTGTTGTCCTTCATGCGTTTGATTTCGAGTATGCGCGAATTTGTCTTATAGGCGTTCAAGACGCCGCCGAGGACGGACTTGGGCTTGGCGAAGGCGTCGGAAGCCACCACCGAGGCGAGACAAAGCGCCACAACAACACCGATAACGATTCTGGCACGGCTACTCATACTTACCTCCTTCTTTCTCACAGTACGAACATTCCCAGAGTTGCCCGCGTGTCGCAACTAAATCTGTTTAACGCCCCGGGTCAAAGCGATGCGTCCGGAGCGCACCATTTCCTTTATACCGAACGGCCGCATGAGGTCAATCATGGCGTTGATTTTACTTTCCGGGCCGGAGAGTTCTATGACCATGTGCCTGGCGCCTACGTCGACGATCTTGCCGCGAAAGACGTCGGCGATCTGCATAATCTCGCCGCGCTGCCCGGGAGGGGCGCTTACTTTCAAGAGCAGCAGGTCGCGCTCAATGTAGTCCTCGGCGCCGAACTCGTAGACCTTGATAGTATCAATGAGGCGGTTGAGCTGCTTTCGAATCTGTTCGACGACGGCCTCGTCGCCGCGGGTGACCATAGTGAGACGAGAGAGCTCGGGGTCCTCGGTTTCACCGACGGCGAGGCTGTCGATATTGTATCCGCGGCTGGAGAAAAGCCCGGCGATGCGGGCGAGGACGCCTGCCTTGTTCCCGACAACAACTGATATGATGTGCCTGTCGTTGGTCATCAGCATTCCGTTTCTAAAGTCGGCCGACCAAACATCCCTCGCGCGCCCGGAGGCGCAGCGGGGGCTCTGTCATGTCAGACGCGTTAAGCCATTCCGCCGATCATGCGGTCGATAGCCTCACCGGCGGGGACCATTGGGAATACATTTTCCTCGCGCTCGATGCGAAAATCTATAATGACCGGTCCGGGAGTATCGAGGGCTTCCCTGATGGCGGGCTTGACCTGGGCCTTTTCGGTGACCAGGATGCCTTTTGCGCCGTAAGCCTCGGCGATTTTCACGAAATCGGGATTAGTCGACTGGATATCTGTCGAAGAGTATCTACGGTTGAAGAACAACTCCTGCCACTGTCTGACCATTCCGAGGAAGCCATTATTCAAAATGGCGATTTTAACGGGGAGTTTCTGGCCGACGGCGGTGGCGAGCTCCTGGATATTCATCTGAATGCTGCCGTCGCCGGCGATATCCCAGACTGTGGCGCCGGGACATCCGATGGCGGCGCCGATGGCGGCCGGGAAGCCGAAGCCCATCGTTCCGAGGCCGCCTGAAGAGATGATCTGGCGGGGTTTTTTGTAAACGAAGTAGTGGGCGGCCCACATCTGATTTTGCCCGACCTCGGTGGTGATAATCACGTTGTCTCCGGAGGCGCGGTCAATCTCCTCGATGACGTACTGGGGCTTGAGTCCGGCGTCCTTATAGGAGAGGGGATGCTTTTCCTGCCAGGCACGGATACGCTGCCACCAGTTTTTGCGTTCGCGCGTTTCGATGGACTTGTTGAGCTCCTCGAGAATGAGGCGGGCGTCTCCGACGACGGGGATGTCCACATGGACGTTTTTGGAGATGGACGCGGGGTCAATGTCGATGTGAATGATGCGCGCGTGCGGGGCAAAGGCGTCGAGGCGGCCGGTGACGCGGTCGTCAAAGCGCGCGCCGATGGCAATGATAAGGTCGGATTCCTGTATGGAGTAGTTAGCGGTCGCGGTGCCGTGCATTCCAAGCATGCCGAGAAAGCGAGGATCGTCGCCGGGGAATGCGCCCAAGCCGAGGAGCGTGAGCGTGACGGGGATATTCCCGTTTCTGGCGAGTTTAGCAAGTTCTTCGGAGGCGCCAGAGATAATGGCGCCGCCGCCTGCGTAGATGATGGGGCGCTCGGCGGCGTTAATGGCCTCTGCGGCAAGCTTGATCTGGCGCGGGTGACCGAAG
>CALMGO010000698.1 GCA_937863625.1 uncultured bacterium | reverse complement strand
GCCAGCGCCGAGACAATCGTCGCCACAAAAGCCACAACCGCAAAGGTCGCGATCTGCGCCCGCCGCATTCCTGATATATTTGACACGGTCATCCTCCTGCAAGATGTGAATCGCCCGAATCCCTGTCACCTTATGACGCCGCTGCCGCCGTTTTGTTCTATGCGGGATTACTCGGCCAGTTGCATGACCGGTGTTGCGATGTCCTCGGCCGCATCCTCGTCGCCTGCCGCCGGTCCGTGCCATACGCTCCCGCCAAACGTCGTTATGTAGACTTTATCTATGTCCTTGGGGTCCGGCACGACGCGCCTGCCCCATTTGAAGTTGTAGCCCTTCATCCTTTTCCATGTCACGCCTCTGTCATCGGACCTCCACGCCTTGCCCTCGAAACCGCATGCATAGTAGACGTTATTTCTTTCATCTACCGTCACGTCGTGCACGTGCTGATCCCGCGTGAGCGTATTGCGCCACGTCGCGCCGCCGTCGGCCGATACGTATACCCCGCCGCCTTCGTCACCCGCTGTTTTGTTCTCGCGCCCCCATGCCGAGATTACAATGCGCTTCTCGTCGGTCGCATCAAGCGCCAGGCTCGTGGGGCCGTTGCACCCCGGGGGAAGGGGCAGTTTCTCCCAACTCTCCGCGCCGTCAAGAGAGCGGTATATCGCGCCGCCCTTGTCCGGCCCCGTCTCGCCTCCGAGCATTCTCCTTATCACCACAAGGTAGAGTGCCCCGGTTGCGCTTCTCGTGATCCGCCACGCAAGAGGTTCCTTTCCCTCGATTCCATTATTACAGAGAGCCCATGTCTTGCCGTCGTCGGTGGACTTGAATACCCCTTTGCCAAACCCGCATACCCACAGCGTACGATTTCCCGCAGGACTTGTCGGGTCGACGACGATATGTGTCGCCGCAGTCTTGCCCATCCCTTCGCTTGTCACTTCCCATGTCGTTCCGCCGTCGTCGGTGACGAGCACGCCCCCGTCATACGTATCGATGCTCCTGCCGCGCCACATTTTCGGACGAGGCAGGTCGTGGTCGGCGCTCGGGACGCTCAGCGTGTCGAAACCGGTCCAGAAC
>CALMGO010000697.1 GCA_937863625.1 uncultured bacterium | reverse complement strand
GCCTCGCAACGTCCTAAAACAGGAGAGCAACCGTGGCTAAACTACGTGCCATTCGGGACTGTCCCTATTTAGATATTTCTTTATTATATCAAACGGCCTCCTGTTTTCTGTTGACTGATTTGATTTTGTCGTCTATCCTTTCGCCATGCCGAGAACCGCGAGAATTGTCGTTCCAGGGTGCCCCCATCATATCACGCAGAAGGGCAACGGCGGGCAGGACGTCTTCTTCTGCGATGACGACCGCCGTTATTTCCTGAGCCTTCTTGCGCGATACGCAGGCCCCTGGGGACTTTCGATTGACGCCTTCTGCCTGATGACAAACCACGTGCATCTGGTCGCCACGCCTGCCGCGCAGGAGTCGCTCGCGGAGGCAATGCGCAGAATCAGCGGAATCTACGCGCAGTACGTTAATCGCACTTATGCGCGACAGGGGCACCTGTGGCAGGACAGGTTTTACTCCTGTGCGCTTGACGACGCGCACTGCTGGGCCGCGCTGGTATATGTCGAGCAAAACCCGGTGCGGGCCAACATGATTTCTCAAGCGTCGCGTTATGAATGGTCCAGCGCCGCGGCACACTGCGGTCACAAAGCAAAAGCGGCTTTCCTGGACCTGCGCCGATGGAAAAAGATGGCCGGCCCCGCCGAGTGGAAAAGGGAACTCTCTTCTATCACCCCCGATGATGCGCTTGCCTCTCTTCGCCGCCACACGGGAACGGGAAGGCCTCTCGGTGGCCCGGATTTCATAACGCGTATCGAGCGATCCATCAAACGACGCGTGCACGCGCTTGTTCGAGGCAGGCCGCGCGGCCGCAAAATGAGATGATTCCTCCTCCGGGCAACAGCCCCTAAACGCCGCAAACGGCGTATTTACGCCATTTAAATAGGGACTGTCCCTATTTAGACAAGCGTATTGTATAGTGAACGCATTAAGGCATGTCGGTTACGGATGTCTGCCGGGTGTGTTACTTCATTTCTTGAAGAAAGGGAAGAGGGTGTGGAAGTTCTTTTTGGTGACGGGGGCGCCGTATTCGCAGAATTCGAGCGCTTCGGCGTATTTAACGCGGGCGCCGCGCGCGGGGCCGTAGAGTTTCCTGAGGGTGGCGCGGAACCGGCGGGCTATGGCTACGTTATCGGGGGCGAACTGGCTGGTGACCCATTTGAGGCGGGCGGCGGCGTCGGAGGGGACATCGGTGAGCCCCCAGTTATACGGGAGCCACTCGAACATCTGCGATTCGTGGCAGGCGAGCATCTTCATGCGGTCGGCGAGGACCGGCTCGATATCGACGACGACGTCGGCGGTGAAGGCGGAGGGTTTCTTGAAATCGTCGGACATGTACGCGACGACGGGGTTGGCGGCGAGGTGAGGCGTGAGGGGCAGCACGTTAGGGACGGTGACCATGTATGAAGCGTCCTGGACGAGGACCGAGGTGTAGCGGTGGTCGGGGTGGTAATCGTTGGGCCGGTGGGTGATGACGATATCAGGGGCGAACTCGCGAATGGCGCGGATGACCATGAGGCGGTTGGCGAGGGTGGGTTCGAGCGCGCCGTCGTTAATATCGAAGATTTCGAACTCGACGCCGGCGAGTCTGGCGGCGGCGGCCATTTCGGCGCGACGGCGGGTGGCAAGCGGAGCGCCGCCGATGGCGAAATGTCCGGAGTTGCCGCTGGTGACGCTGACGAACTTTACGCGGTGGCCTTTCTTGACGTAGAGGCGGGCAATGCCGCCGACTTTGAAATCGCAGTCATCGGGGTGAGCGCCGAAAACGATAATACGGAGGGGATCAGTCGCCATGCAAGCACCTTTGCCTGAGGGAGCCATGTATTCTTTCAAAGACACCGCGCACGAGTGCGGAGAGCGAGACGTCAGGGCTCTACGCGTTCGATAGTGGCGCGGATAGTATAACTGTTTTTTGTAAGGACATGCGGCGCGAGAGTGAGTCCCGATTCGCGCCAGCCGGCCTTTGCGATAATGACCTGCGCGCCGACAAACTGCATTCCGGTGGCGACGACCTTGCCGGTCATGAGGACCCTGCCGTTTTCATCGGTGGAGGTACGTTCCTGGAGTTTGTCGCCTTTGCCGTCGAAGGTGGTGAAGAAATATGAGTAAGCGACGACGGCGCCGGGGACGGCGTTGCCGTCGGGGTCGACGACTTCCAACTGATAGGGTCCGGCGGATCGGGCGATGCTGGCGGCCTCGGAGGTGAGGGCGGAGAGGATGGGATTGGAATCAGGCATATAGTAGAAAGCGCGGTTTTCGTTTTGCCGCCACCAGTAGCGCCATCTTTTGACGGCTTCCTTTCGGGCGGACGCGTCTGCGGCGGGGAAATAGCCGAGGTCGATATTGGCGACCTCGCTCAAGACGCGGATGGCGAAGGTGCGGTTGGAGAGGTCGTCATCATCGAGGAGCTCGATGGCGGCAGGCATAAGCTGAGACTTTGCGGCGAGGGCCATGAGTATGGCGCCTGCGTGGCGGTCGGCCGCTACCGAACTCTTCATCAGGCGCGCGCCTGCCTTTTCAATGAGCGCGGAGGTATCGGCGCGGGCGTCGCCTTCGGGGAGGCGGTTTACAATCATTGCCAGGAGGCGAATGATGGCCATGCGCTTGTCGCCGGAGGGGTTATCCTCAAGCGAGGCGAGAAGCGGCGCGATGGCGGCGGTTTTGGCGGCGAGGATTTTGACGGCCGTGCCTTCGAGGTTAATGCGCTCGGCATCGGGAAGCGAAGCCGGGTCGGCCGGGACCGAAAGCTCCGACACGAGCGACAGCGCGTGAGACTCGGCGGGCTCTAAGACCTGAGTCCCGGTGCCGGCACAGGAGAACGCCGCAAAAAGCACGAAAAGGAGAATTAATCGTTTCACGTCTTAGCCGCCTTTTTTTCGAGGGCCTGACGGAGGGTCTTTTTCAAAGTCTCGGCGCGGAAGGGTTTGTAGAGGACGGCTTCGAGCCCCTCCTGTCGCGCGCGAACGATGGAATGCGTGGGGTCGTATCCATAGGCGGTCATGAGGATGACGCCGGTGGAGGGAGACTTGGACTTTACGGAGGCGTAGACTTCGTAGCCGGACATCTTTGGCATCTTGATATCGGACAAGACGAGGTCGTAGGCTTTCTGACCGGCCATCTCAACGGCCTCGAGGCCGTCGTGGGCGAAATCGACGAGGCATCCGCTTCCCTTGAGGATGTCTCCGAGCGATGAGAGGATGCTCGGCTCGTCGTCGGCGATGAGGACGAGTTTTCCGCCGAGGAGCGCGTCGGTAGGGGCGGGCGGAGTGACCTCGGCGCCGACTTTCTTTGCGCCTTTGCTGATGGCCTCGCGGATGGACTCGACGCTGGCGGTGATGCTTTCGAGGCGGGATGCTACGGCGATGGAGTCGCCGATATTGTATTTTCGGAGCTGGTCAACCGAATCGAGGATGCTCTGAAACGACCCTGCGGCCTCCTCGACGACTCTTTCGGCGACCCTGTCAACGAGGACGCGCTGTCCGAGGCCGACGAGGTTGGCCTCGTTCAAGACTGCCGTGACGTAACCGGCAAAGAGCGACGCGAGGATGAGGTCGTAGCGGTCGTAGGCGAACTTTTCCCTTTTTTCGATGGCGAACGTGCCCATGACTTTTTCGCCGATCTTGAGCGGCACGACAACGGCGCTCTGCGCTTCGACTAGGTCTGATATCCACAAGGGATCGTTTGCGGCGTCTTCGACGAGATAGGGGCGGCCGGTGGCGGCGACAAACCCTGCTACGCTCTGGCCGGTGATTTCGGCCTGGAGGACGCGCTTGTGGAGGGTATCACCGGAACCGCTGCGGGCGATGATGGCTTCGAGGGCGCCGGTTTTTTCGTCGAGGGTTCTAAGGATGAAGTCGTCGAATTCGAAGCCTTCCCGGACGGTTTTTTCGATGAGGTCTTTTATAAGATCTATGCGCTGCTGGTGAGGGAGGCGAACGAGGGCCTCGGCGTCTTCGGGGAAGAGGTGGGGGGCCATTGCGGCGAGTCGCTCCATCCTGCCGGAAAGCGCGCCCGCGAGATCCTCCGGGCCGATGATGGCGGCCATCAGCGGGCGGGAGTTGGTGCCGGTGGGGATGAGCTGAAGCTCGTGGGCGACCCTGGAGCGATAGACGATCTGGCGGACGACGGTGCGTTTATGA
>CALMGO010000696.1 GCA_937863625.1 uncultured bacterium | reverse complement strand
GACAGTAGCGAGAGGCGGCGCGTAGAATGCGGCCGTAGGCAAGGCGCCGCGGAGGAGGGCTGCATTGAACACAAAAATCGCAATCATTTTGGCCGTCGTGGCGGGCATGGCGACAACGGCACTTTTCTATCCCGGATGGAGTGCGGGCAATGCGGTGGACAGGGCGGGATGGGGCATCCTATACGGCTACCGCAACGCGCCGCCCGTGAACGACTCGATCGTTGTGGTGGAAATAGACGACGAGGCGGTGGCCGAGCTCGGGCCTTGGCCCTGGGGCGAGGACACAACGAAGAAGATATTCGAGGCGCCGTTCATATACGCGAGCAGAGTAGTAAACACTGTGAGCGCAAAGGACATGGGCATTTCAAGCGCAAGCGCCGAGGCATACTACAAGGGGCTCAGGGCGCTGGATGCAGTCGAGCCCTTGGAAGCAATCAATACCGACATGCCGCCCGTCGAAGCCGCGTATGCGCTTAACAGGTCGCCCGCCGGGGGGCAAGGGGAGCTGCTTCGCTGGAGAGACATGGACTTCAGGACAATTGCGGCAAAATTGCCGCAGTGGAGAAGTCTTGTCCTTCGCAGTATGGCATACAGATATGTCAGAGACACCGATGATGCCTCCGAAGAGCAGTTCGTATCGGAGGTCACGGAACCCTACTGGGCAGGGTCCAAAGAGACAGCGAGGCTTGCGCGATTGTGGTACGAAGAAGCGCAGTCGGCCAAGAACGTGATGGCCAGTGCAGACGTGCAGGGCTTCGAGGCGGGGCAATTCACAGAGATCGATACGCTGGACTACGCGTGGTTCGGGACGAATGCAGCCGCCGCAAGCGCGGTAGGGTTTACGGACGGGGTGCGAGAGTGGAGTCCGTTTGCAGCTGCCGTGACACTGTTGGGAGATAAGCCGTTTCTACGGCTGGGAATAGCCGCGTCAGGGGCGGTGGAGGGCTACGAGAAGGCGCGCCTTTCCGGAAACAGACTTATTGTCGATCGGCGGAAGGACCGCCAATGGAACGTGGAACTGGATAAAGACGGGACACTCCCGGTAAATTGGACGGGCAACAGGAGAATAGTCTGGAGCGCCGGATTCAGGCGGTTTTCGGCGGCGGTTCTGGTGGAGATGGCCAACGCGAGGCGGGCGCTGTGGGAAGGTTATGCCCAGTACGAGGCGAGTATAAACGAGGAAAAACTGCCGGGCCTTTTGTCGCAGTACGAGAGCGCCGCCGACAGGCAGGACTATGCGCTGATGGAGAGAATGAGCCGGAAGATTTTTGCAAGGGTCGGCGAGCTTAGAGAAACCGTGGGAGTCGAGCGCGGACGGGCATCTTCGGATGAGGCCGCGGAGGAGGAAAAGGGAATATCGAGAGTCCCTGCGAAGGATGTGCTGACGCTTGAATTTGATTACCAGGTACTGCGGGACGCGCTGGTGGACGCGTTTAAGGGCAGGGTAGTGCTGATAACGCCGGGGGCAAAACAGTTTGAAAGCATCGAGACTCCGTGGGGGCGGGATGTTCCGGCGGCGGCGCTCGACGTCTCGATACTGAACAGCATATTTACGTGACGCGTGATAGAGCG
>CALMGO010000695.1 GCA_937863625.1 uncultured bacterium | reverse complement strand
TCGCTGATCAACCGCGCGCCCGGCCACAATTGCTGGACGACGTCCAACTTCCACCAGAACACGCCCCGTCCGTTGCCTTCTCCCGGACCGCTGATGATGGCCTGGCCCGAACCCAGCACACACATGTTTATGCTCGTGCCCGTGCTTTCTTCAAGGGACTTCTTGAAGGCCTTCCAGGCTTCAAACGGACCTCCCGCATTCCCTGCCTGCGCGCTGACCACGCCTTCCTGTGACTCCGGAGGACACGGAGCGTCCTGGCCAAAGGCGCAGACACAGCACACGACGACTATCAGCATCGGCACGATAGTGCCGGCATTCCGCCAAAGACTTCCACGGCCCGTCCCCAATCGCTCTTCATGCTTATTTGGCAACCGGCTGCACATGTATTCTCCTCTCTCTTGTGAGGTTTTCAGCGTGCTTCACCCGCCGTTCTGAAGGAACGTTGCGTGTCGCGAGACCCGCGGAGGCGAAAATGCCTGAGAAGCGCGACCATCCGTTCCGCAGGCGTGTGCGCTGTTGGAGCGGTTTAGGTGTATTCTTTTTCGGAGTGTTCTTTACCGGGTTGCCGGCCGTTGCGCTTATCTGAGAAGGCGTGGAATTGACGGCCTGCGGAGCGCGCTCGACGTTCTGGGCACAGTCGTTCCGTTCGAGCGTCTTGATGCGCGCAAGGACTGCACGGTCGGAGACGACAAAGAGTGCTGAAAGAAGAAGCGCGAGCGTCGCCGCGATCATAACCGTGGTCTTTGTCCTCAGAGTCAATGCCGGCGCCTCGCGCACAAGGCAACCGCGACGCAAGCGGGAGTGTCTGCAATCAGGTGCACCATCGGGATGCCGCTTCGCATATGAGTGATGCCGCAACTGCGGTGATTCGTGTCACGCTCAACCATTGGACAAGCGCCTCCAACTGCTCTCAATGGCGGCATAAACCGCCCGCTGTCAGACGCCTGTCCCCCTCCTGCTAAGTACATAATAGACTATATGTCAAGGGGTTTGGACGTGTCTGTCCGACAAAGGGAGGCACACGCAAGGAGACCACAGGCCGACTTAAGTCTGCAGCCTCCCGGCGGATAGGAAATTTCCAGCGCAAAGGCCGCAGTGAAGGTCGCTCAGCGGTAGAGCCCCTGCACAGGGCCGAAGGTGGTGTAGTTCCTGCGCAGGCAGGACTCAGGCAGCGTGTCGCGAAATTTCTTTATGTAGCGGTCATAGCCTTCGACGTCTTTGTTGAGGATGACGTGCAGATGGGCTATCTTGCGGTATGACTCGGCGGCGTTCTTAAGAATGCCGTCTTTCTCCTCGGCCCTTATGTGGGGGAGTTTGGACTGCTCAATGTACCAGTCTGCCTCTTTTTCAAGCCAGCTCACGGCGTTTGAGAGGGCGCCGCGTCGCGCATAGAAAACCGCATACCCTTCAAAATGTGAAGGCGCCCATGAGGGCCCTACGGGACTCTGGGTAATGGGAAAATCCTTATAGTGCGGCGTACTGGTCTTCTTCTCCTTCTCCTTTTCGAAAATTTCCTCCGCGAATCGCAGACACGCCAGTGCGTCCCCCGGTTCAAACTGCTCTTCGTGCACCTCCGCCATGTCAACGTAAGCGCTCGTGCGCTGCATCAGGTCGTGATTGACGTAACTGAGATAGTAGGACTCCTTGAAGCGCAGGTCGTCATCGGAGACCTCGCGGAGCCCGGCTTTGGCTTCGTGCATGGCTGACGTAAAGTCCCGCCAGTTCGAGTGTATGAGAGACGCGGCGCCGGTTAACTTGTTGAGCGCATTGTCGCGAATCATCTCAAACCGCTCAAATTCAGGGGGCTTGATTGTGACAGGAACGCTCGTAGTGTAGAAAACCCTCTCGCGCATGTCTATGAGGTCAACTTTCATCTCGTTAGGCCCTTTGGGCGCGAGCAGCCACCTGTCGGATACGAATATCGTCTGCGGGTTGCCGGTCCACGGATCTTCCGGGTCGATGATTACGTGGTGGGTAATGCCCGCCAGTTCAATGCGCACGAAGATCCGCTCGGCAGGCGCGTTTTCAAGCTTCGCGGCAAACGCCGCCACCGCGCCCCCTTCGTTGTTGCCGTTCTCGGGCGCGTTAACGGTCAACTTTGTGTTCGCTGCGCCCTCGGAGCCAAATGCCGCGGCAGTACAGGCAGTCAGGCAGGTGGCCGCCAGCAAGGCGAATCCTATGCGCGATGTTGTCATTTCGCACCCCCTTCCGGAAATACGAACTGCATGTATTCATATTGCGCCTCAACAGGGTGCCCGCCGAGGCGGCGAAATTCGCCATATAACGAAATCGCTTTCTTTATGGTCCCCGCGTCGGCCTTGCACATTATGAGCTGGTTCACAAAGACGCCTATCTTGTCGGCCGTCGAGTTGAAGTACGAAGTCGTTACCGGCGCGTAATTTGTCTCCTGGTACTTGCGGTTGGCCGCGAAGTACTGCATGCCCGCAGTAGCAAGCGCCGCAGCGTCAGCCTGTGCAAAAGCCACCTTCATCATTGTCTCGCAGGCAAACATGCGGCTTTCGTCGAGTGATGACATCTGGTCGTTGAAATCGGTGGCTTCAACCGCGGCTCGTTGCGGGAATTGCGCGAAGTACTTGTCAAGGTACTGCTTGGCGAGGGCGAACTGGCCCGCCTCATATGCTGACCTCGCCGCGAAGTGGTAGTTGGAGAGCATTGAGCGAAGGCACGTGTAGTAGCCGTAGGGTTTGTCTTGCTTACGAAACTCTTCCATTTCCTTCCAGAGGCCGATTATCGTCTCTTCCTCCTTGGCGGGGTCGTACAGTGCCTGGGGCTCCTTGCGCTGAGTCGTGAACGCAAAGCGGGTATTCGGCACGCTCGACACAAGCTCGAATTTGTTCTCGCCCCTCTCAAGTGGAATCTTTCCGTAGAAAAGCGCGCCGGCGGCTATCCGTCCCGTTTTGTCGTACAGGTAATAGACGCGGCCGTTGACCTTGATTGCCAGCGTGATCATGTCGCCGGGCGCGGGAGCGATTGAGGCGTTAAGAGTGAATTCCTTCTGGTCGTATGGCCCCTGTTCAACCTTCGCGCCGGAGAATTTAACCCCGTCAACACGCAGGATCGGTGGGAACGGATCCGCCATGGACGGCTTGGGATCGATGTCAATCGGAGCGTCCACGTCGTAGTCCAACTGTATCCACCCGCGCATCGGGCTGGAAATCCTGCCTGCAAATGCCTTTCCCGGCCGCCCGGCAAAGTCGGCGTTGGCGCTGAAAAAGTCGGCACTCGATGAGGACACTCGCCATCCGTCCGCCGTCTTTTCGCCGGACGTGATGCGAAGGCTGTAGCGCTTGAACATGTCCATCAGCATGCACGTGGGACCGCTCGGGTTGGCGATGCCCGCGGGCTGATCCTTGAGATGAATGCGCCCGTTCCTGAGGTGCACGCGGACTTGTGTGCCTGTCACTTCCGTCATCGTTATTATGTTTCCGTTGGGGTCTTCGAGCACCGCGAAAACCGTCTCCTCCTTCGGCAGACGCTCTTTCCAGTTCTCCAGCGTCTCATTGCTGAACTTCACGCAGATTACCTGCCCATTGGGCGAAAAGTCGGATATGTAAATCCGGTAGCCCCATGGCTTCGGCTGCCAGCGCATCAACGGCCACGTCTTCACATTCGCGACAAGATCCCCGGCAAGGTAGTTGCCTGTCGAAGGGACGGTTCCGATGTCTCTCTTGAAAAGATCGTAGTTGTCCACGCCGGTCGGGCCGCGAGGGTCAAATTGGTAGTAACGCACCATGTGCCATGAACGCGGGTAACGGCAGTCGGGGAGTTTCTCAAAGGCCATAGCATCGGCGCGGATGATGACGGGAGGCACCCTGCTGTCGTCATATGACGAAGGTCTGCCGGAAAAGTCGAGCAGCGCGGGTTCCTTCGGGTCGAGCGTATCGAAAAGAAGCTCCATCTCCTTCTTCTCAAGCCCGCTTATCACCTTCATCAACACTTCTTTGTACAGTTTGAACTGGTTGAACGGCTTGCCGTCTATGAGAAAATCCGAATCAAACCCCATGTTGTTCGCGTCGACCGCCATGCCGCTCGCGCCGTACACATAACTCTCACTGCCGAGTTGCAGTTCTACGTGCTTGAGACAGAAGTTTATCGTCTCATCCACCAGAAGGTCCATAGCCCCCGAATTGACCAGTTTGAAAAACCTCAGCCCCCATGCGAGCCTCTCTGCAGGCGACATGTCAAATACCCGCGGCGACATGAACCACACCGAATATGTGGCCCGCGGCGGAGCCACCCACGGCACGATAGTCCTCTGCCCGTACCAGTCGAAGTCCCCCGCGACGAATTTCTCCGTGTCGCGCTTGATATGTACCGGTATGTTCGACCGCAGCGACGCTTCCTGGAGCCGGTCGGCTTCATCATCACCGTAGGGGTGAAGTATCTTGAAGTTGATAAGCTGCGCAAACCCCGCTGCGTCGAGGAACGTCCACGCCGGAACACCCCATGGGCAAAAATCCGCCAGCATCTTGCGCGCCTTATAGGTGGATGTGACCTGGCTGTGCTCTTCGATATTGCCCTTCCAGCACCCCGCCCAGAAATACGTGCCGTCGGGAGCGTCTGCGTGTGTCAAAGGCAGCGTCCCCAACTGCTCCTCGTCGCCCATGTAGGATACTCTTATGACGCGTTCGAGGTAGGCAATGCCCTGTTTGTAGGCCTTCATCTGCTCGGCGCGCTTGTTGCCCTTGAAATACAAAACCGACGCGTTGAGATAGCACTCCCCGGTCAGAAGGGCGGCGCGCAGAACGTATGGCGCGACAGCGTCGCCCCTCGGCTGGAAGGCAACGGAGGCATAAGTGCTGAGGGATTTCCCGAGTCCTTCCCAGGCCTGGGGGGAAAGAGTGTTTTGGCTCTTTGCAAGTTTCTCTTCGCTCTCGGAGAAAGTCTTGAGCAGTTTGAAAAATCCCGCGTAGTCAAAGGGGCTGCGCGAGGCAGTCGGCGGCCCGATCGCGGAGTCCGGGTCGGCCGGAGTGCGGCCCTCGGGATGGACGAGGAGGTATTCGTTCCACGCGGTTTTCCTGTTCTGAAGCAGGTTTATTTCGAGGGCGTATCGCTGCGCCTGTTCGGACATGACCTGTATCTGCTTCTCGGAGAGTTCGTGAGTAAGCAGGCGCTCCTGCACGTCCTTGAGAGCGTCGATGGTATCATCGAGCTTCTGCTGCTCCTCTGCGGTGAATCGCTCGGGTTTGCCGAGTTGTATGAGTGCCGAGTCTTCATCGGCGGCGAAAAGAAAGGCCTGTGCCGCCAGAAGGACCGTAAGCGCCGCGGCCACCACCGAAACGCGCCCCCACATGGACGATGTGCGGTTCATATCTCTCCTCCGGCGTTTCCCAGAAGTCTGCAGTCCACCATGCACATCGCTCCTCCCGCGCTGCGCATGGTCTATTTCAGTTCGCCGACGACGGCATCGACAACGCGTACCTGGCCGTCGCGTATGATTTCAATCTTAACGGAAGTGCCCGGCGCCGTAGCGGAGAGGATTTGTCGGAGGTGTTCGATGCGGAGTACCTTTTGTCCGTCAAATGATATGATGATGTCGCCTGCCGTGATGCCCGCCTTTTCGGCCGGGCTGTTCTTGATCACCTGCGAGACAAGCGCTCCACAGGTGTCGCTTAGACCGTTTGCCTTCGCGATTTCCTCCGTAACCGGCTGGATGAGAAACCCGAGGCCGCCGGGGGCGGCGGGGCCGGATGAGGGCACCCCGGGCGCTGGAGTCCTTGCGGCCAGTTTGACGGTTGCTCGGAGCGCCCCTCCCGCGCGAACGAAATGAACCGTCACAAAGTCCCCCGACTTATGCGCCGAGACGAGAGCTGAAAGCGCCTCCGGCGAGGCCGCCGGCGTCTTGTCAACCGCGATGATGACGTCACCCGCGAGTATGCCGGACTTTCCCGCCGGGCTGCCGGGTGCGACACGCACGACATATACGCCGTTTGCGATTTCAAGTGCTTTTGCCTCGTCATCCGTGAGTGCACGGATATCGACCCCGAGCCAGGCCGGAGCATTCGCAGCGGCAGCGCCGCGCTGCGCCGGCGGCTCGGCAACTACGCCGGACTCACCCTTCTGCTGTGTAATTGCGCTGTCAGCCTGCAGAACCGTTTCAGGGTCAGGCGCGGTCGCCTGGACTGCAACGAGCGTGTACAGTTTCGCGTTTCCGTCGAGGTCGATTCGGATTCCCGCCACGTCGGCGCCAGGAAGCGTCCGCCAGATCTCAGCGACCGTGGAATTCATCACGTGGAAATGAACGCCGTCACCGTCATAGTGCTCCGTTCGGCCGTCCTCAGCTCCGCTGAAGGCGTTCCCCTCTTCCATCCGGACCGCACCGCTCGGCGCGAAGAGGATAGCGGCTGTTTCAGGGGAGAACTCCTTTACGAGCGTCACGCGCGCGTACTTCAATGTCCCCTCGTCATCAAACCACGCAGTGACACTCCTCACGCCGCCGGCAGGCGCCTCGAACCGCTCGACGGGGATGGACGTGTTATCGGAGACCTCGACCGGGGAGCCGAGCTCGGCGGCAAGACTCGCGGATGTCGCCGCGCCGGGTGCTACAGCGTCAAGAGCAACGGCGTAGGCCGCACCCGGCAAGGGCAACACGGCAAAAAGACATGAACACAATAGAACAGCAGCCTTTTCAAGCGCGTTCATGGCGGTTCTCCCCGTTTCCGCAGACACTTCCCGAACGGCCCCATACAGGCGGTATTTTATGCGTCACGAACAGCGGTTGCAAACTTTTACAGTGAACGCCGGGTAAGTTCAGGGGACCAGCGTGTGGCGCGGTTCCCACGTGCTTCGTCGCGCTTTGCCCTCTTCTTCACGCCTTCGCCTTCCGCCGCTTCTTCACAGCCTCCCGGGCCCACCTGGCAATTCCGTGAAAAGGCGTCCCCTCCACGAGCGTCACGAGAGCCCTGTATTTCTTCCAGCGCGCGAGATGTTTCTCCATCTCCCGCGTCAGCCGCGCGTCGTGCCCCGTCTCGTGCGATAGTTCAAGGTTCTGTACGAAGAACGCCCGAGTCAGCGGACTGTCGAGGTTTATTCCTCCGATAAGACCGTAGTCAAACGGCGAGCAAAATCCAGCCGCCTTCTCCAGCACCCCCAGCGCCTGGAGGCTTATCATCGTCCTCACGCACTTCGGGCACCGGCAGCAGTTGTCCCACTCGCCCAGATTCACGATACATACCGCAAGGTTGCCCAGCGCCGTCTCGCTTGACGAGATGTACTGCGTCTTGTGCGCGCGCGTCTTCTCCGCTCCGTCCGACCTTATCTCCATGTATTCCGTCGACCACAGCCTGTCGAGAAGAAGATGCGTGGACTCAGGATAAAAATCCTCCACCCGGTAGCTCGCCCCCGATGGAATTCTCATCCTCGATAACCTGCGCGAAAGCGACAGCGCGGACGACGCCAGCGCCGGCCCGCACACGTACGGCAGATAGTCGTAGTCGAAACAGTCCCGCAGGTTAGTCTTACCCATGATGACCGGCAAGCCCAGATCCCGCGCTATCGCCTCTATGCGCGACTCTTTTCCCGACTTTATCTTCGACAGCGGCGCCTCAAGGCCCCTCATATACACCAGATGCGTCAGGCTCCCGTCGCCTTCGCCCCGCAGAAACTTAAGGGCCACGTAGAACGCGTCCACTCCCGCCGAAAAGAACGTCGCCGTGTTACCCGTCGCGTCCGCCGGCTTTGCCTCTACATTGGAAATCTCCGGCACAGTCGCCGTGAGCCTTTCTCCAAACCACTTGCCGAAAATCGCCGATACATCCCTCAGTTCCGCGCACATCCTGACCGACACCGGCATCCCGGTCTCAAACCGTTCGCCCCTGAGCATCGAACCGACAAACATCATCGGCAAGAAGACGTCCGCATCAGCCCTGACAAAATCCCGCCACCTGGCGTCATATTCAAACCATACCTCCGGCAGCGCTTTGCCCGACGCGTCCTCCGCCACCGCCGAGAGGCGCACAACCCCCTCCGATTCGTCCAGCCGCACGTCCGCAAGCCTCATATAGTCTCCCTTGAGAACCTCACTTTGTTGGATTGCACTGCAGGCATCTACGTGAATCGGCTATTTGCGCCTCCGCCATCAAAGCAAAAAGCCTCCCCGCTCCCGTCAAAAAACTACGCCCCGGCCGCTGCATCTCTGACCGGGGCGCTTTTGGGGAGGCGGTGAGACCGGTTTCGATATTAGAAGAGGGCCACCCAGGACCTCATGACTTCCGCCTTGCTCGGCACGCAGGCTCCAGGCACCGTCGTGCAGTTGACCGGGTATCCTCTTTTCCTGCACGCGTAGCCGACAGCCGTCGCTGCACCCGCCGCTGTCGCAAGCAGCGGGTTGACCACAAACGCCGCCACCGTGCAGAGGACCAGCGCGCACTTCAAAATCCGCGTCTTCCAGGTTGCCTTCTTCACCGTACTCATCTTCTCATCTCCTTCGGCGTGTCCCGACGCCTTCCTTCTACCGCATGTACGCCCGATTAGACGGCCATGCGGCCGCTTGCGTTTCATAATCGCGCCGCCGCCGTGTCCTTCCCAGGCGCCTCTGTGGGGAACTTCACAGCGCCCCCAATTGTTGACAAACTGGACTGATAACGTATACTTACGGCTTCTTTGGCGCTCACCTTTCGGGCAGGCAGACATGAAAAAGCACTATAAGATGTTCTGGGGATGTGCTATTCCCGCGCAGTTGCCTTATATAGAGAAGGCCACCAGGGACATACTCGACGCATTTGACGTCCTGTCAAGCGACCTCGAGGGCACCACCTGTTGCCCCGAGAAACTCATCGTCGCTGACGACGATCCCTTCCGTTACACGGTCACCGCCGCCAGAAACCTGGCGCTGGCCGAGCGCGAGGGAAAAGACATAATGGTCGTCTGCAACGGATGTTATGCCACATTGAAGACAACCCGCGAGACGCTCAAGGCCGACAGGGCGCTTGCCAAAAAGGTCAATGAGCAACTCGCCAGAATCGGCCTCGAGTTCAAAGGCACCTCCGACGTCCATCACATCGTTGGCGTCCTCGATGAGGACATCCGCGTAGCCCGTGTCAAGAAAGAGGCAAAAAGGCCGCTTGCAGGCCTCAAGGTCGCCGTCCACTACGGATGCAACATGCTGCGTCCCGCCTCCGCCATCAGGCTCGACGACCCGCTTAACCCCACTCTCATGGACCGCCTCGTCGAGGCCCTCGGCGGCGTCAGCGTCAACTACGCCTCCAAGATGGCCTGTTGCGGCGGCAACTACAGCCTCACCGACGGCAAGGATCAGTCCGATGCCATGCTCACCCGCAAGATAGAGGACGCAAAGGCCGCAGGCGCCGATTTTCTCCTCGTCGCATGTCCGGCCTGTTTCACCCAGTTCGATTTCCGCCAGGACCGCCTCCTGCGCGAACAGGGCCGCGGCGACGACGGTCTCCCAGTCCTCCATCTATCCGAGCTTATCTCTCTCGTTCTTGGCAACGAGCCCGACGAATCCACGCTCAAGCGCCGCCGCGTCAAACTCGAAGGCGTACTCGAAAAATGGACCCGTCTGCAGGAAATACAGACCTCCGTCGCGAAAGACTTCGACCTCAAAAGCCTCGCGCGCTGCGCCGCCTGCGGCGCCTGTGTCAAGGACTGCCCCGTTTCATGCGCCTTCGCCGCCTTTGACCCCAACGCGATAATAAAGCAAGTCCTCGACGGACGCATCGACGAGGTCCTCGAAAAGGGTGATTTCTGGAACTGCCTCGACTGCCTCACCTGCTTTGAAATGTGTCCGCAGAGATTCGGCATGCAGACCGTCTTCTCGCACCTTAAAGAATTGGCCGCAAAACAGGGGCGAACTCCGCCCACTCTTGTTAAAATCAGGGAGGCCTTTCGCGAGAAGGGCCGCATCGCCGTAGGCTCGGCCACCGCGCGCAAACGTCTCGGCCTGCCCGAACTGCCGCCTGACGGCGACGATGACCTCAGGAAGCTCTTCGGCAAGGAGCCGAAATGAACGCCGACACAAAATACTCTTCCGAGGGACGCATCCCCTCCGGCTGCGCCGTCGGCGGCGTTATCGACCGCTCCGGCAATCTCATGCCCGGCGGCCACATCGTCGAGATAATGGCCTCCATGCGCGAGCGCTCCACCGACCTCGGCGCGGGCTACGCGGGCTACGGCATATATCCCGAACTCAAGGACTACTACGCGTTCCACATCATGTACTCAAGCGGCGCCGCTCAGGTCCAGACCGAGGAGATACTCCGCAAGAGTTTCCAGATTGAGCGCGATGAGGTCATCCCCACTCGCCACGTAGAGTCCATCGTCAACCAGCCTCTGCTCAGGCGCTATTTCTGCCGTCCCACGCACATGGCCATGACCGAAAAGAGAATCAAGAACGAAGGCGAATTCGTCCGCCAGCTCGTAATGTATATCAACGCCGACATCGACGGCGCCTATGTCTTCTCCAGCGGCAAGAATATGGGCGTATTCAAGGGCGTCGGATACCCAGAGGCCATCGCCGAGTTCTACCGCCTCGAAGAATACAAGGCCTACTGTTGGATCGCGCACGGACGATTCCCCACCAATACCCCCGGCTGGTGGGGCGGAGCGCATCCTTTCTCCATGCTCAACTGGTCCATCGTCCACAACGGCGAGATCTCTTCCTACGGCATCAACAAACGATACCTCGAAATGTTCGGCTACAGGTGCACACTCATGACCGACACCGAGGTTATGGCCTACCTGATCGACCTTCTCATAAGGGTGCACGGGCTCCCGCCTTACCTTGCCTGCAAGGTACTGGCCCCCTACTTCTGGGAAGAGATCGACCGCATGGAGCCCCGCGAGAAAAAGGTCTTCGAAAGCCTCCGCGTGGTCTACTCCTCCGCCATGGCAAACGGCCCGTTCGGCATCATCTGTGGCTACGGGCGAGGCATGTTCGGACTAAATGACCGCATCAAACTGCGCCCCATGATCGCCGCTGAAAAAGGCGATCTCGTCTACATCGCCAGCGAGGAATCGGCCATCCGCGCCGTCTGCGACTCCCCCTTTAAGGTGTGGAACCCCCGCGGCGGCGAACCCGTCATCGCCGAACTTTACCGGGACGTGCAAGTATGAAACTCTACGAAACTCCCCCTGAGTTCAGGGTCAAAATCGATAAAGACCTCTGCACCCGCTGCAAACGCTGCAACATGCAGTGCGGCTTCGGCGTACTCTCCTACGACGCCAAAGAGGACAAGATCGTAGCCGACCACCACAAGTGCGTCGCCTGCCATCGGTGTATGGTATATTGCCCCCAGAGCGCTATCACCATCGAGCGGAACACGCATGCTTACCAGGACTCCGGCGCCTGGCCCGTCTACCTCCGCGAGAGGGTCTACAAACAGGCCGCCACCGGCGGCGTCCTCCTCACCGGCATGGGCAACGCCGCACAGTACGAGTCCATCTTCGACCACCTCGTCCTCGACGCCTGTCAGGTGACCAATCCCTCCATCGACCCGCTTCGCGAGCCGATGGAGCTCAGGACGTTCCTCGGATCCAAGCCGTCCTCCCTCCAGTTCGAAACTGAAAAGGGCGAGTACGCCCTCAAGACCGAGGTCCCGCCGCAGATACGCCTTGAGACGCCTATCATGTTCTCGCCTATGTCGCTTGGCGCCATAAGCCTTCCCGTGCAGAAATCGCTTGCCATGGCCGCCGAAATGTCCGGCACATACATGAATACCGGCGAAGGCGGCCTCCACAAGGACCTCTACCCGTACGCCAGGAACATCATCGTACAGGTGGCCTCCGGCCGCTTCGGCGTCTATGACGAATACCTCAAGGCCGCCGCCGGCATAGAGATAAAAATTGGCCAGGGCGCAAAACCCGGCATCGGCGGACACCTCCCGGGCGAAAAAGTCGACGACCAGGTCGCCGCCACACGCATGATCCCGCCGGGGACCGACGCCCTTTCCCCTGCGCCTCATCACGATATCTACTCTATCGAAGACCTCCGACAGCTGATTTTCGCCTTGAAGGAGGCCGTTGAATATTCCAAGCCTATAAGCGTAAAAATCGCCGCCGTCCATAACGTCGCGGCCATCGCCTGCGGCATCGCCCGCGCCGGCGCGGACATCATTTACATCGACGGCTTCCGCGGCAGTACCGGCGCCGCCCCCACTATCATCCGCGACAATGTCGGCATACCCATTGAGATTGCTATCGCCGTCGTCGACGAGAGGCTCCGCCGCGAAGGTCTTCGCAACAGCGTCTCTCTCATCGCGGCAGGTTCCATCCGCTCCAGCGCCGACGCGGCAAAGGCCATCGCCCTCGGCGCCGACGCAGTCGCCATCGGCACCGCCGCGCTCATCGCGGTCGGGTGCCGCGTTTGCATGAAATGCTATACCGGAAATTGCTCCTGGGGCATAACAAGCCAGAGGCCTGAACTCTACCGGCGCATCGATCCTCGGGAGGGCGCCGTCCGTCTGGCCAACCTGCTCAGGGCCTGGGGGCATGAGATAAAGGAGATTCTTGGCGCGGTCGGCGTCAATTCCATAGAAAGTCTCCGTGGGTCCCGCGAAAGGCTCCGCGGCGTAGGGCTCGATAGGGAAACACTCGATATTATCGGCGTAAAACCGGCGGGCGTAGGCTATTAAGCGAGAAGAACCGCGGCCTTCCGCCCTCCCGCGCAAAGGCGAAATCCCTGGCCTGTTGCCAAAAAAACTTGAATTTGCTGGACCCTGCACATATTATTTACGGGCCAGCCAGGTCGGGGAAAGGAGCATCTA
>CALMGO010000694.1 GCA_937863625.1 uncultured bacterium | reverse complement strand
GTACTTTACTCCGAGGACCTTCGCGTAACGTTTTTCGAACCTCTCGCACTCGGTTCCCACGCCGTACCGGAACAGTTTCTGCCGCATCATAACCCTGCGAACCGCCTGCACTTCCTTTTCGCCTATTGTGTACATCTATTTCCCTTTCTGTTGTTCGAGGATGTAACTGCTTATGCCCTCGACTGTATCAATCCAGAATGGCGACCCGAGCGCCCTCAGTTCCGTGCAGAATGCGTCAAGTTCCCTCGCCGCAAGGGTCACCGGCCCGGGCTCGTCTCCCACTTCATGAGAGAGAAATACCAGCCACCGTCCCTCGGCGACCGCCTTCTCAGCATGCGATAGCATGTCTTCCACGGTCGCACTGTCGACGCTGATCGCCGCCACGTCGGCAAAATCCACACTAAAGGGATCGTTGGCCGTCGTCTCGAACGCGCTTCTGGCGGCGGCAAATCGCTCGGCAACGCGAGGCATGTAACTCTTTCGCTCCTCTCCCCTGCCGACGAATTTCTGCCCGCACGGATACGCAAAAGTTGCGGGACTAACGCCCAGGTTCGACATGATGTAGGCGCTGGCCTGCTCGATATCCCGGACGATGCCTTCCTCAGTGTAGTCTTCCAGCGCGTTCTCCCTGGACCACGAATAGACCTCGCTGCAAGGATGCGTCAACGTGTGGTTACCGATTTCATGCCCCCTGATCACCACTTCCCGCCAGTCCTTGAGACGCGGCTCGACAACGGCGGGCGATACGTAGAAAGTCGCCGGGATGCCGTGCCTGTCGAGTATCGGCAGTCCCGTATCAAGTTGAGAGGGGCATGCGTCGTCAAATGTCAAACTCAGCGCCGCCATTTTGCCTTCCGGCCATACAAATTTCGCCATATGTATTCCTCTACTGTTGCGCCGGCGGCGTCCCGTAACAGACTTCCTTGAGTCTGTGCGCGGAGTACACAAAATTCTCCCACGAGACGTCCGGCGGAATGTGATGGTCATAGCACGGTATATACCGGCCGCTCTTCACCATTTCGCGAGCCTTGTCAATTTCTTTGTCCATTGCGCGTTTGTCAGCCGCAAACGCCCTTTTGTCCAGACCGCCAAGTATTCCCAGACGGGGATACGCCCGCCGATAGGCGGTTATGTCGCTGCCCGCCTGAACCTCAAACGGATAAATGAGATTTACGCCATGTTCGATGAAAATGGGCACCATTTCGCTCACGTTGCCGTCTGAGTCCACGGACATCACCCTTACGCCTGCTTCTTTCGCGAATGCCGCTACCCTGTCATAGCAAGGCATCATGAATTCCCTAATCATCTTCGGCGATATGAGCGAACCCTGTTTGCCCGACATATCTTCCCAGATGTGTATGCGGTCAATCTGCACCTCGGCGGCCACCTTTTTCCAGAGCGAAATCCAGAGGCCCGTGACATGATTCATCATGTCCTGCACCAATGCGCTGTCGGTGTAAAACGCCATCAACAACTCCTCCGCACCCATAAGGTCGCGCGGCATCCCGAAGACTCCGTAGGGATACGAGCCTACGACGACAGCCTCGCCCGTCTGACCGATGCGCTCGCGGTATTTCGCCCAGTCCTCGGTCATCCTGCCCGTTGCCGATGCGTCCAGCCGTTCGGCTTTGAGCCTGTCCCAATCTGCTCGCGTTTTCACCGGGTGTTCGAGGAACTCCGGCATCGAGGTGAGGTCCCTGCGGTTGCGGAGAGTTATGCCCCGCTTGTCACGAGTGATGACAAACTCGTCGTTTTCGTCAAGTGTTCTTTCCTCAAACTCTGGGAATATGCCTGCGTGGTACGCCGGGAGCGCATCGCGGTAGTCGAAACCGAAGAACTCCTTCAGGTTCAACTCGCCCAGGCCGCTCTCGGCCTTCCAGCGCTCAAGCGTCGCCGGCCAGGGCTGCCAGCCCATTCCAACTCCGTAGGGCACGCGGTCAATCCTGCCGCCGGTTGCGCACCTTATGAACCTCTCGCCGTCCGTCAACTGCTCCATTCGCTACTCCTGCGCAATTCGCTCGCCGTTGTCCGGCTAACCTTCCCTGACCACTCGAAACATCTCAAGGACGTTTTCGACAGGGCATCCCGCCTGAATATTGTGAATCGGATTGGCTACATAGCCGCCGCCCGCTCCGAAAACCCGAACCCTCTCCCTCACCTCAGCGGCCACCTCTTCGACGCTTCCGAAGGGTAGCGTCTTTTGCGTGTCGACGAGTCCTCCCCAGAAGACGAGCCTCTCGCCGTACTTCTTTTTGAGTCCGGCCGGTTCCATCCCCGCCGCCCCCGTTTGCACCGGGTTTAGAATGTCAAACCCCGCCTCAATAAAATCCTCTATCAGAGGCTCCACCGCGCCGCAACTGTGCATGAAGGTCTTCCAAGCCGTGTTCTCGTGAATCCAGTCGTTGATGCGTTTCTGAAACGGCTGAAAGAGGTCCCTGTAAGCATCCGGCGAGAGAAACGGCGCGTTCTGCGTGCCAAAGTCCGTACCCGATGCGAATACGGCGCACACCTTCTCGCCGACCGCCTGGTGAATGAGCCGGAGATTACTTATGCCAATCTCACACTGCCTGTCGAATACCTCTCTCACGTAGTCGCGCCGGATGATTGTGCTCATGTACCACTCGGCAACGTCCCGGATCCCTTTCGGATGCTTTAGAAATGGCGCCGGCACGAGCGCGATGTCTCCAAACGCCGTTCCTCCGAATGACCCTATAAGCGCACACTCGGTGTCGGCGTACAGCCTGTCAACCGTTTCGCGAAGGTGTTCGAGGTCCTCGTCGCTTACCGGCTGAAATTCCTCGAGATTGTCCTCGACGTTGAGCCGGGCGTCGTCAATCGGCTCCTGACGCACAATGCTGTCAAAGTAGAATCCGCCCCTGGGCATCCTGCCGCTGGCAGGCGCGGACATGTCGCCGCCGGGATATTGCAATATATCCCCACCGGGCTCAGGTGTGGTGTTGAAGGCCCCCGGCACGAGTACCGCAGTGCCATCAAATGTCGTCCACGGCTTCCAGCCGGTGTTTTCGTAGCCGAACATATTCCTGCACATGCCGACGCCGGCGATGTCCACACCCAGCGCGGCCTTGAGGTCGTCTGCAATCTCGCCGAGCATCTGATACGGCTCGGCGACCTTTACCGGCGTGCCCGGCTTATCAAGCCCCAGCGTCTGGCGAACTTTACTCACGACGCTTACCTGCGCCCCGCTTGTCATCGTCGCGCCGAGGTCTATGGGAGGCCTGTCAGGCTCCTGGTGATTAAGAGCCAGCCTCACTCTTTCGCGTGACTTCATCTGCGTCTCTCCCGCCTCACCTCGCCAAACAGCACGTTTGTCCGCCTGCAACTGAAGTTTACACACTCACTCGCCGCGCCTCAAGAGCAAACGCCACTCTCATGCCCCCACTTGTCCTTTGAACATCCGCCCTCTGGCGGTATGATATGAGTGGATGTGAGAACACCCACCCGGAAGGAGGCTTACTGTATGATATTCGACGGCAAAGTCGCCCTGGTCACCGGCGCCGCACGCAACGTCGGTAAAGGTATCGCGCTACGCCTGGCGAAAGAAGGGGCAAAGGTAATCGCCTGTGATGTGGACCGCCTGGCTCTCGATGAGCTTGTCGCCG
>CALMGO010000693.1 GCA_937863625.1 uncultured bacterium | reverse complement strand
CGCCAGTCCAACTTGTTATAGACAACGAGATCGTCGGCTACATTCGTCGCATCTTCAAGGGATTTGAGGTCAATTCCTCTACGCTGGCGCTCGACGTGATAAATGAAGTCGGCCCCGGAGGCAACTTTCTCATGCATCCGCACACGGCGGCGAACTTCAGGAAAGAGTTTTATTTGAGCGACGTCGTCGAGCGACTCGCGCAAAGCGCGTGGGAACTCGAAGAATTCAAAGGAATAGAGGCGCGCGCGGCCGAGAAGGCGCGAAAGATACTCAAGGAACATGACCCGCGCCCCTTGCGTCCCCACCAGGAAAGCGAAATCGACGCAATCGTCGAAGAGTATCTGGGCAGGTAACGAGAGCTTTCCACCGTCGCAGCCGGCCTTTGCGAGTCATGACTCTAACAGGCACGGGGCCTGACTCCTCAATATATGGAGACGGGCGTGCCCGGTCAGACGTCGTCCTGCCAGGGCTTACTCCCCCACGCAACACTCGCAAGAGCTTCGCTTATGGGGTCGAGACCCATCAGGCAGTCTTTGCCGTCCCAAATCCGCCATTCGCACGCAGGTGGCGATGGCAAGGCCTTCGGGTCGGCCGCGGCAACACAGAAGACGAGTGCCCCATATTCGACGCGGTCGCTCGACACTATTCTGTAATAGCCGAGAACCGCAGCGCGTGATGCCTCAAGACCGGCGTCGTGGCGCAGTTTCACAACGGCTTGTTCGCGACAGTCCAAGTGATGCTCACGCGCTCCGCCCGGCAGAGTCCAAAGCGCGCCGTCGTCAGTCGCCACAAGCACTATGCCATCGGACGATTTCGCGGCCACCATCAAGTGCGTAAACGGCGCGTAGGCAGGTTTATATCCCCCGGCATAGTACTTCGTAAGCAAAATGCCGGTCGGACTTGCCGCCTGAAAGTCTTTTTCGTCGTGCACTCTTACCTCACTCGTCCACTAATGCTTTCCTTGCCAACCCCGGCGCAGCCAGAATACCTGACAGGTCAATAGCGCCCGTATTCCCTGCCTGTGCGCACATACTCCCTGTAACCTTCAAACGCTTGCTCGCTTAAGACCGGCTCAAAAGGACTTGCGGCAGGCATCATTATGTAGCCACCGTGCGCGTGTACAAGTTCGTGCACCGGCCTGTCGATCACGGTCACGAAGTCATGGAAGTCACCAGGCGACATGAGCGGCGGCACGGCCAGCTCCGCCCCGGCACACGAGAAGAGCGGGCCGGCTCCCTCACGCACAAGATGCCCGACGTAGTCCAATACCCTCCCGCCCAGCGTCTCGAAGAGTCGCATCAACCGCTCGCGCTGTGTTACACTCCACAACGCAAGCCCCTCGGAGCCAAAAAGCTGGTGCACGTAGGCGATTGCTTCCGGCATGAAGACAGACAGTATGCCGCTCTCTCCGACCTCACGATCCTTGGCCTCTACAATTCCTTTGACGTCCGGCCGCACAGGTATGTACGGTATGGACATGAACCGACGATAGTCCTCTTCATCCTTGATGAAATGCTCGACTTCCATGACCTCATACAGGTTGTGCCTGCTTCGCCGGGTTACGCTTCGTATCGGGCCCTGAGGAGTCCCAATAGAGTGCTCCAAGTCGCTCCAGTCTTCATCCTCCCGGATTACGCGGCTCTCTTCCTCAACACGCGCCCCCGACAGAAAGACGCCTGTGTCAAAACCGACTCCATGCAGGATGTCGCCATTTGCCCGTACGAAATCACGGAGACGCTGGTAACTCTCGTGGTGTCTGCCCATCCAGTTCATCTTGTCGCCAAAGGGGCTGACGCCGCGTACACAAATCGGCACGGTGTCGGGGATCCGGCGTTCGAGCACCGCCGTCAACCGCTCTCGTGAAGTCACCGGCGCGTCTCCCGGCCTACACCCGCTTTTCTCATGATGGCGTAGAGGGCGGCACGTGTCACTCCGGCTATGTCGGCGGCCTTTGAGACATTTCCGCCGGCCTTGGCGAGAAGCGCCTTCACGTAGTAGCGTTGAAAGGAAACGACCGCCTGATCCCGCGCCTGCGCGTACGGCAATGACAGGTTGCCGAAACCATCGGATTCCTTGTCGTACCTCCCCGGCAGGTTCATATCTCCCGGCACTATCTCATCGTTGCCTGAGACGACGACCGCCCTCTGCACTACGTTCTCGAGTTCGCGAACGTTGCCCGGCCAACTGTAGTCCATCAGCACTTCGAGCGCCTCTGGAGCAAGCCTCTTGGGTTCGCGGTTGAATTTCGCGGCGTAGGTTGCAACAAATGTCGTGGCCAGAAGAGGGACATCCTCAAGCCTGTCTCTCAGCGGCGGTATCCTGATCTCCATGACGCCAAGCCTGTAGTAAAGGTCTTCGCGGATGCCTTCAAGCGCTTCACTGTTAGTCGCGCTTATGAACCGGACATCAATGCTCACAGTGCTCAGCCCACCGACGGGCAAAACCTCCATCTCCTCAATTGCGCGCAGCAGTTTTGCCTGGCATGCTGTCGGCATTCTGCTTATCTCGTCGAGAAACACCGTCCCGCCGCACGCAGACGTCAACAATCCCTCTTTGTCGCCTGACGCGCCGGTAAAAGCCCCTTTTCTATAGCCGAAGAGTTCCGCTTCCAACAACTGCTCGGGAAGCGCAGCCGTATTTATGCCGAGAAACTGACTGTTCTTACGGGAGCTCTCGACATGGATTGCGCGAGCGATAAGTTCCTTGCCGGTCCCGCTTTCGCCCCTTATCATGACGGGCGCATCGGTGGGCGCGATCTTGCGGACAAACTCAAACACGTCAAGCATTTTTTTGGACTGAGCTATGCTGCCATGAAACCCTCCCACGCCCGCGACCCTGCGTCGGAGGTCTTCCACTTCCCTTTCGAGTTGGAGACGATGCAAGGCGTGGTCAACCTGTATGAGAATCTCATCGGCGCGAAAGGGCTTGGCCACGTAGTAGTATGCGCCGCGTTTCATGGCGTCCACTGCCGACTCGACGCTTCCGTAGCCTGTAACGACGATTACAAGCGTTCTGGGGAAGTCCTGGCGGATCTTGCTGAGGAGTTCAAGGCCGTCAAGCCCCGGCATGGCAATGTCGGTAATAACCAGGTCCACAGGGCGCTGGGATATAGCCTTGAGCGCGTCCTTTCCGCTGTTGGCGCTTATGATATTCGAGTACCGCGGCCGGAGGATGGCAAGCAACCCGGCAAGAACATCAGGAGAATCATCAACGACAAGTATCGTCGCAGTCGCATCCCTCGTAGCGTCACCACGACCTACAGCAGTGGTGTTCGGCATTTTGGCTGACCTCGCAAGTCGCAAGCTATCACAACATATGCATACTATACTATACAATGCGCGGTATGCAGTCAAGAGGAAGTGCAGACAGGATGCGTTCTAAGGGGCTTGCACAGGTTCCACGTAAAACTCCATAACAAACACTTCAAGCGCGTCAAGCCTGTCAAGAGTGACGGCAAGCACCTGCGCGCCTGGGTCATACTTGGCGGACGCGCCCTCAGAACTGCAGTAAATCGAATCCAGCATGAGTCTCGTGCCGGTGGGAATTCTATCGATAACCTTGATATCCTCGGCAGTCGAATCGCCCTCATTGAAAAGTATTATCTGGTATCCGATCACAACACGCGCGCCCGGCAGTTCCTTGAGTACACCCCCGCTGACGAGGAGATCGACGCCCCGCGACCTGTAGACCTTAGCTCTCTTGAGAACTGAAACGTGTGGGGGGGCAACGGCCGTCACTTGAAGAGTCGCTGCGAGGTCGCTGTCGACGTTGGGCGCCTCCACTTCGAGCCCGCCGGCGGCCGCATCGGCAGTGCGCGCGCCCATAGGTGAATTAGCCTGCGTCACGTCGAGAGGATTTGTAACGCTCCCCAAATCCTCCACCGCGGACATGGATGCGTGGCCGGCAAGCGTCTTTGGAGACGCATCACCCTGCACGGCCTCGCTTGTTTCGAGGCGAGCGTTGAGTT
>CALMGO010000692.1 GCA_937863625.1 uncultured bacterium | reverse complement strand
CTTACAAGCACCCCGTTGTCAAGATGCTCCTCAGTGTCGAGGTCATATGAACGGTTGTCCATTACAAGGGGGTCGGACCCGGCAAAAATATTTACCATTCCGCTGTCGAGTTCGACCACTTTGACCTGCAGAAGGTCGCTTAACTGCCCGAGAAGCAGATCTCTCCTGTCGCGAAGCGCCGTTGCGGACCCGGCCTTGACCCCGCCCGCCTCCAGCTTCGATATTTCAAGGTTGAGCTCGGCGACCTGTGACGTTATCTCGTTGACAGTATCCACCGAGCCGGCGATTTCCGAGTTGATGTCTTTTCGGAGGTTATCGACGCCTTCGCGAAGCGACCGGATAGTCTCGGTGAGCGTTTGCGCGGATTCCACCACCGCGCGGCGGACGCTGCGGTCTTCGGGGTTAAGATGCAGCGTGTCGAGCGACGTGAAAAAGTCGTTCATGACCGACGATAGGTCGGTGTCATTAAGCTCGTTAAAGACCCCCTCTAACCTCTGGAACGCCTGATCCTGGCTCTTTAGCCCCTCGTACGTGCTTCGCGCGTCGCGAAGGCGCTGCTCAAGGTAAATGTCGCTCAGGCGGCGGACCCTCTCCGCGTTAACGCCCAGTCCGAGATAGAGCCCCTCGACAGTCTTGACCCCGCGAATGCTATGCAGGTCCACGACCTGGCGCGCGTAGCCCTCTGTGGCGGCGTTGGCGATGTTGTTACCGGTTATGTCCATGGCCAGACTGTTGGCCATGAGCGCCGAGCGTCCTATCTGCAGGCTTGTGTTTAGAAGTCCCATCGTGCGCTCCTAAAACGACTGGTCGATAATATTTCTGCCGGCCGCCGCCACCATCCCCTTTGGCGCATATGTCGTCGTCGCGGTCGTCCCGGTGATAATCCTGATAAGCCTGTCATAGTGGTCCGTCGCCGCCTTGCATATCTCAGCCACTATGCGGGCCTCCCTGGCTAAAACGTCTATCGTGTCGCGAAGCCTCATCCCGGCGTCGATGAGCACCTCCGACGCTCCCTCGCCCAGCGTCGCGGCTATCCCGGCAAGCCTGTCGCACGGAGCGCCGGTGGCCGCTGCTATCTCCTCGACCAGGACCTCGCGACGCGTCTCCGCTTCGAAAAGCGCCTGAGCCACCGCCTCTTCGCGGGCGAGAAGATCGTCGAGCGCCTCCATGTCCGCCCTCGCCAGCACCTGCCTCTTCACGCGGAATATCGCCGTCAGTTCTATGAGCGAGTTGTTCATCTCCTCGAGACATTCCGCCAGAAGCCCCGCCCGCTCTTCAGTGATGTTCATAAAGTCTCTCCGTTGGTTGCCGCCCCGTGCTGTCCGCCCATCTCCTTGAGAATGGCCGCCGTCAGGGGGTCGCCGCTTCTCTCGGCCATGCGCCTGCCGAGTTCGTCCACCCACAATGACCTGAATACCTCTTCGCCCCTGCTGCCGAAGAACTCATTGGCGGGCACCGTCTTCTGCATCTCATCAAGCATCATCTTGTAGAAAATCCCGGCAAATTCGCTTGCGACCTTCACAGGGTCGTTGCCGCCTTTGGCCGGGCCTTCGACGCGAGACTGCCTGGCCGCCGGGCCGAAAAGCCTCTGTGCCTCAAACCCTGATTGTGCGCGGAAGATCATTTGCGTATCACCTTCGCATGCAGCGCGCCTGCGTCTTCGAGCGCCTTTACGATGCCCACTACGTCCGCAGCAGACGCGTTAACCGCTGCGAGCGCCCGTACGAGGTCATTAAGCGTCGTCGCCTCGTCGCCCGAGGCCTGTTGTATCTGTATCTGGATATTGCCGTGCCCGACAACCACCGGCGATATCTCGACGTTGCCGTTCATCGCGTAGAAAGTGCCCTTCTTTTCGTCGATAACGACCCTGGCTTCCATCGCGTCATCGAGTCCCGGCACCAGCAGTCTCTCCAGGCGCGATATGAACGCGACCGGATTGGCCAGTTGGCTGTCATTCATCCGGACCTCGATGGTCGCGGGGTCCACCGCCACCGCCACCGGGGTCTGCGTCGTCGTGTCGATGTTCATATCCTGGTGGATTGCCTGCACGATCAGCGTAGCGACCGAGGAGTCCGCGTTCTGGGCGAGCAGTTTGAATGTCACCTTGCCGCCGGGCGTCAACTCCGTCGGCACGGCGTTCTGCACGATGGCCCCGCGCGGAATGGCGCCTGTCGTAGGAAGCGCCGCGTCGACAAGCAGGTCGCCCGACGCTATCGCGATGAGTTCCCCGGTCGGACCCGCCAGCGGACACACTACGAGTCTGCCGCCGGCCAGGCTCTTCGCGTTGCCGACCGCCGCGACCTGCACGTCAAAGCGGTCGCCTATGCTGTTATAGGCGGGCAGCGTCGCAGAGACGCTGACGATGGCTACGTTCTTCGCGCCCACAAGTTCCACGGGAAGGTTGTTTGCCCCGAGCGAGTTGAGCATGTTGGACAGCTGGCGTATGGCGGGGGCGAATTTCGCGTCGTCGCCGGTTCCGTTCACTCCGACCACGAGGCCGTAGCCGACCAGCGGGTTTTCCATCGGGCCGTAAAGCTTGCCGAGGTCCTTTATCCGAACCGCCTGCGCGGACGCGCAGAGAAGCGCCAGCGCCAGCGCCGTTACGGCCGTCTTTATCACACACGTTGGTTTACGCCTCATCACGATGCCCCTTGTCAGAACGGCCATAACCTGTCCAGAATCTTCGTCAGCCAGCCGCGACTGTTTGCGTCGGTGACCGGGCCGCTGGATTCGTAGCGTATGTCAGCGTCAGCCACGTTGTAGGAGTAGACCGTATTGTCCGCGCTGACATCCTGCGGCCTCACGACACCCGAGAGCGTTATCATTGTTTTTTCGCGCTGCTTGGTGAACGTATGCCTTGCCTCTATTACGAGGT
>CALMGO010000691.1 GCA_937863625.1 uncultured bacterium | reverse complement strand
TCACAAGATGCTCTCTGCGCTCGTGAGGCTCCTTGCGCCGATTCTCGTACATACATGCGAAGAGGTCTGGCACGCACTCGGCGTCAGCGACCCGCAGAGCGTGCATCTTGCCCTCTGGCCCGAGGTCGACGAATCGTGGGTCGACGACGCGCTTGCCGCGCGGTGGGAGCGCATGATCTCGGTCCGCAGCGAAGTCCTCAAATCGCTTGAGGCGCTTCGCGCCGCCAAGGTCATCGGCGGGTCGCTTGAGGCGGAGGTCACGCTCTACACTGAGGATGAAGACCTCTACAACTTCCTGAAACCCTTCGAGGCCGACCTGCCGACGATTTTCATCACGAGCGCAGCCTCAGTCGTCCTCGGCCGTAGCGAAACGGCCGTCCAGTCGGCTGATATCCCAGCCCTTTACGTCGAGGCCGCACCATCGAAATTCGCTAAGTGCAAGCGCTGCTGGAACCTGCGCGATACGGTGGGCTCTGACTCCGGGCGCTCCGACTTGTGCCGGCGCTGTGCACAAGCTGTGGATAACCTGTAGTGATACTATGGAAGGCCCGGAAATGGCGAAAAACCGCCATTTCCGGGCCTCTGTAGCGCGCAAATGGCGTAGTTACAGCATTGCAGCCTGGTCGCGATTTATTGTCAATGTAACATGTTATTACACAGTAGGTTATGGCCATAGCGCCGCGTGTGGCACACATGGGTATTGTCGAGACCATTGCAGATAAGTTGTTTTTCTTTAAGAATTTCGGTAAGATTCGACTGCTTTTGCGCGACACTGGAAAGAATGTTGATAACTTGTCGGTTTCTGCGCCGTCCCCGGTATGCGTAGTCAGCCTCCGGCGGGCGTAATTTGAGCGTTCTCCCTTGGAGGCCCTTATGACAAAGCGCCTGCGTCTGGCCGTCCTGCTCTCCGGTTCCGGGACTTCCCTCCAGAACCTCATCGACAGGTCCCGAGACGGGTCAATGCCCGCCGAGGTCGTAGTCATCGTCTCCTCGCGAAAGAGCGCTTTCGGACTCACCCGCGCCGCCGACGCGGGTATACCCGCTTTTGCCGTCCCGTCGAAAGACTACGCCAACTGGGACGACCACTCTCGCGCCGTGACCGAAATCCTCGACCGCTACAAGCCCGACCTCATCATCACGGCCGGGTATATGTGCCTCTATGTCATACCCCCGCAATACGAAGGCAGGATTCTAAACGTCCACCCGGCCCTTATCCCCGCCTTTTGCGGCAAGGGGCTCTACGGACACTTCGTCCACGAAAGGGTGCTTGAATACGGGGTGAAGGTGACAGGCTGCACGGTGCATTTTGTGGATAGAGAGTACGACAATGGCCCGATTGTCCTTCAGCGCGTCGTGCCGGTGCTGGCCGATGACACGCCCGACACGCTCGCCGAGCGAGTCCAAGCCGAGGAGCGCACAGCCATGCCGGAGGCCATCCGACTTTACGCCGAAGGCAGGCTCAAGATCGACGGCCGAGTAGTCCGCGTCCTCCCCGGCAAATGGATGCCGACGAGCCTCTGCGGACTCTGAGACAGGGGCTGGGCTATTCGGGAGCGTTCGTGCTCCTGATGTCTGGAACTGCGTCATGAGCGGCGCTTTCCGCAGCAATACTGCGTTTTGCGCTTCGCCCAACTGATGCGCCAATAAAGGCAAACACAAGGCCGAGCGCACCTGACAATACCCCCGCTATCGTGACAATCATGCACCCCATGAACTCTATCCCGCACGGCAGGTAGCGCCCGACGATTCCGTAAGGCCGATCGAGGTTCTGCGTCGGCGTCTCGACGGTTAGCCTCGCTCCGAAGTCTCCTGACGGGACGCTGTGCGTATCGGCAATCGCGCACGTGAGCCTCTGGGCGTCACCTTCCCAGAGCGTCATTGGAGCCGCTCCCAGTTCCCATGTCACAAGGGTTGCACCCTCCGCGTTGAGGACTTCCAACTTCCCCGACAGGGCTCCGACGACCTTCATCAACTCTTCCTCCCCCTCATACGGTGGTGTCGTATCGAGCAGAATGTGGAAATGATGGGCAACACCTGTAAGGCGCTCGAAGTGACCCTCGTAAACGCCCGGTTTCGCAAGGTTTGCCTCTATTTCCAGGGGGTTTGACGCAAACGTTGCCTTTAGCTGGCGGTTCTCAAGTATACCGAAGACGACGGCGAAGACACCTGCGATCAGGAGTACGAGCGAAAAGCCCAAGAGACTACGTGAGATGATCCTTTTCGTCTTCCCTCGCATTTTCGTCCCTCAGGCCGTAGTCAGCATCACGCACGGCTTGATGCCCCGGTATAACTACGCCGCTACTTCAGGAAAGTCTTATAGTCCGCGAGGTTCTTTTTCAAAAGATTGGGCGTATCGAGGCCATAGGGGCATCGTTCCTTGCATGCGCCGCAGTCTATGCAGTCGTTTATCCGCGCCATGCGCTCCTGCCATGCTTCGGTGAGAAGTCCTTCTTCCGGCGCCCTTCGGATGAGAAGCGACATCCGCGCAGCCATATTGATGGGTATGTCGGCCGGACAGGGTAGGCAGTACCCGCACCCCCGGCAAAACTCTCCCGCCAGTTCTTCTTTGTCTTTTGCGATTTCGGCGAGCATAGTGTCGTCGAGAACAGGAGGGGCGCTCGCGAGCGCGAGAAACTCGTCGAGTTCGGACTCACGCTGAATCCCCCAGATCGGCACAACATTTTCGTACTGTCTGAAAAATGCGAAAGCCGTTCTCGCGTTTGTGAGGAGGCCGCCTGAGAGGGCCTTCATCGCGATAAAGCCGACGTCTTCTTTCCTGCAGAGTTCCACGAGTTCGAGGTCTTCGTCCGATGACAGCGCGCTCAAAGGAAACTGCAGCGTGTCAAAGAGGCCGGACAGGACTGCTTCCTTGGCG
>CALMGO010000690.1 GCA_937863625.1 uncultured bacterium | reverse complement strand
TGAGGAACTGCGCCGTTTCGAGATGCTCCCGCCGATAAGCCGGGAGGAGATCGACGCCATTGATTGGGACTATCTCTTCAAAAGGATAGCAAAAGAGGACTGAGGCTAATCCGCTCTCAGGCCGTATTCATTTATCTTGCGGTAGAGCGTGCGCTCTCCGATCCCCAGTTTCTTCGCCGCCAGGTCGCGGTTGCCGTTTGTTTCGATAAGCGTATTCCTGATGAGTTCGCGCTCGGCGTCTCTCAGCGTCATGCCCGTAAGCGCCGGCAACTCCACCGGCCCGGCCTGGCGCCCCGGCGCGCCGAATGCGCCCGGCGACTTCCCCACGACATAATCCGGCAGGTCGTCCGCTTTAAGTACCGGCCCCTCTGACATGACTGTCATGCTCTCGACGGCGTTCTTGAGTTCCCTTACGTTGCCCGGCCAGCGGTACCGGTACAGAAGCTGCCTGGCCTCCGGCGTTACCTCAGTGATCTCCTTGCCGTGGATGCGGCCCATCTCCTTGACAAAAGCCTCCAACAGCAGCGCTATGTCCTCCACCCGCTCCCTCAGCGGCGGCAGGTACAGCGTTACCACCTTCAGCCGAAAATACAAATCCTCGCGAAAGTTCCCGTCGGCCACTTCCTTCTCAGGGTCCTTATTTGTCGCCGCCACCAGCCTCACGTCCACCTTGACCGGCTCGTTTGACCCTACCCGGAAAATCTCCCCGTATTCGAGCACCCTCAGGAGCTTTACCTGCGTTGAAAGCGGCATATCCGCCACTTCATCCAGAAATAACGTCCCGCCGTCCGCATACTCAAAGCGCCCCTTGCGGCTCGCCATGGCCCCCGTAAACGAACCCTTCTCGTGCCCGAAAAGCTCGCTCTCCAGTATACCCTCGGACAGCGCCGCGCAGTTGAGCGTCACAAACGGTTTGCCCTTGCGCGGGCTGTGCTCGTGAATCGCCCGCGCCACCAGTTCCTTGCCTGTCCCGCTCTCGCCTATGACGAGCACTGTCGCGGTCGTCGGCGCCACCGCCCTCACGAGCCTGCCTATGCGCTTCATGGACGGGCTGTTTCCGATTATCGCATCGAGCCCCGTCGCGCCGTATCCCTGCGCCGCCGCGCCGGAGCGGCTCTTTTCAACCGCCTTGGCCACCGTGGCCCTCAGTTCCGCCAGGTCAAGACCCGCCCCCTTGGTCAGCACCGTCAGCGCTCCCGCCTGCATGGCTTCCACCGTCGACTCGACCGTCCCGTATCCGGTCAACAGTATTGCCTGCGTGCCGGCGCGTTTCCTGCGGGCTTTTCGGATGATTTCAATACCGTTGGCGCCGTCCAGTTTGAGGTCGGTCACTATCGCGTCGTAGTCGGTGCGGTTTATCCGGTCGAGGGCCCCCTTGGACGTGTACTCCACGTCGACGCTGTGCCCGGCCCGCGAAAGGACCTCGGCCGCCGCGTCGGCGTGCTCTTTCTCGTCATCCACGATAAGAATTCTGGCTTGCGTATCCATCTCTTTCACCATGGGGGCAAGGCCATATTTTACAGCCGCGCGCCCGTTATGGCAACCCTGACGGTTCTAACGCGCGCCTGCGGGGGAGGGCCCTTTTCTCGGGAAAATGAGGGTGATTGACGTGCCTTTGCCGGGAGTGCTCTCGATGCTGACGCGCCCGCCGTGGTCCTCGACGATCTTACGTGTAATGGCCAGCCCCAGGCCGGTGCCGGTGTTTTTCGTCGTAAAATACGCCTCAAAAACGTGCGCCACGTCCTCGCGGCTGATGCCGACTCCCGTGTCGCTTACTGTTACGGCCGCCTCGCGCTCGTCGCCGGAGGTCATGGTGTGCACCTTGCCCCCGGCCGGCGTCGCTTCCGACGCGTTTAAGAGCACGTTAAGAAGCGCCTGCTTGAAAAGCGCCGCATCGATGCTGCACACGAGAGGGTCTCGAGAGACCTCCTCAACGAGCTCCACGCCCCTGCGGTGAAATTCCGGCTTCACAAACGTGAGCAGCTCCTCGACGAGCGGGTTGATGTCGACGCTGGACATGGACAGTTGCCGTCTGCTCGCGTATCGCAGGAAACCGTTCAGCACCGTTTCGAGACGCCTGTATTCCCGCTTGATCGTAGCCAGGCGCGCCCGGGATCCGTCTTTGAGCGCATTGCTGCTCTCGAGTTCCTCCTCCAGAAGCCCCACGTTGAGGTTGAGCGCCCCGAGGGGATTCTTGAGTTCATGCGCAAGACCTCCTCCGAGCCTCTCCAGAAGCTCCGCCTCGCGCTTGCGCTCCCGCCGCCTGCGCTTTCTGATGAGGCCGACCGCTACGGCAAAAGCCCCCCAGCCCGCCGCCGCCACCGTCGCCACGAGAACCGTTGTTGCCGTCACTTTGCCGCTCCTGAAAACAAAAAAGCCCGGAAGGCCATAGCCTCCCGGGCTGGATTGCGGTCTTTTATTGTCCGACCTTCTGGACGTTCTGAGCCTGAAGGCCCTTAGCGCCTTGGACTACCTCGAACTCGACTTCGTCGCCGTCTTCAAGATTGCGGAAGCCGTTCCCGGCGATATTCGAAAAATGCACGAATACGTCTTCGCCGTTCTCCTGCTCGATGAACCCGAAACCCTTCTTGCTGTCAAACCACTTTACTTTTCCAACTGCCATCTGGTTCTCCTTGGTCTAACCGGCCCTCCTGTATGGAGCGGCCGTAAGTACGCCGGTGGAAACGTCCTCCGGCTTATGCGCCTGCTTTCGTGACGTTCTGAGCCTGAAGGCCCTTGGGACCCTGGACAACGTCAAAGGTCACTTCGTCGCCGTCTTCGAGATTCCGGAAGCCGTTCCCGGCGATATTCGAAAAATGCACGAATACGTCTTCGCCGTTCTCCTGCTCGATAAACCCGAAACCCTTTTTGCTGTCAAACCACTTCACTTTTCCGGATGCCATGAACTTCTCCTTAATACATCGTTCCTGATTGCACAGATACTCTCGCAAATGAAACCCTTTCAAATGCGCACTGCCTTAAAGCCTCCTTCTCACTAAAACAAGTCTTTAACCGGCGTCATCGTGCCGCCGTTCTATTCACCCTTGGCGTCTTTAAGCGCAGCCTTGCGGCTCAGACGTATCTTGCCCTGGTCGTCGACGCCTATGCACTTGACCGTTATCCTGTCGCCCATCTTTACGATGTCGGTCACTTTGGCTACGCGGTTTTCGTCCAGTTCGCTGATGTGGACGAGCCCTTCCTGCCCCGGCAATACTTCGACAAACGCGCCGAACTCTTTTATCCCGCGCACCTTGCCGGTATAGGTCTTGCCGACCTCGACGTCTTCCACGATTCCCAGGACAGTGTCGCGCGCGTTGTTGATCGCCTCCTGGTCCGTGCCCGAAATGGTCACCGTCCCGTCGTCCTCGATCTCGATAGTCGCGCCCGTGTCTTCCTGTATCTTTCTTATGACCTTGCCGCCGGAACCGATCACCATGCCGATCTTTTCCGGGTTGATCTTTATCTGCACCAGCTTCGGCGCGTAAACGCTCAGTGACGCGCGAGGACGGTCTATCGTCGTCAGCATCTGCCTGAGTATTGCCAGGCGCGCCTCGCGGGCCTGTTCGAGCGCCGCGGCGATATCCTCGTCCGCCAGCCCCGCTATTTTGATGTCCAGTTGTATGGCGGTAATGCCATTTTGAGTCCCGGCTACCTTGAAATCCATGTCGCCGAAATGGTCTTCTTCGCCCTGGATATCGGTCAAGAGTGCCACCTTGCCGTTATCCTTCACCATGCCTATCGATATCCCCGCGACCGGATGCGTAATCGGCACCCCTGCGTCCATCATCGCCAGCGTCGCGCCGCACACCGTCGCCATGCTGCTCGAACCGTTGGACTCCATGATATCAGACACGATGCGTATCGTGTACGGGAAAGTTTCTAAGGTGGGC
>CALMGO010000689.1 GCA_937863625.1 uncultured bacterium | reverse complement strand
CTCCGAGCCCCTCGAGTGATAACACGACATCGTTGTGTGGTGACATGGACTCCACAATTCGCGTGAAATCATCCACGCTCATGTCCGACTGCACGCGTCCTGCGGCAAAGACCCTCATGTAAAACGGCACGGCGTCAAATCGCGACGTCGGCTCGATCTCGACTTTGGCGGGGACGTCTCCTGCCGTGATGCGCCAATCCGCGGCAAGGGCGCGGACGACGTCAAGCGACTTTGCCGTGCGCGGCGAGAGCCCCGCGGCGGTAAGCGCCCTTACCATGGCCAGCTGCCGGGGGCTGTGGACAGTGAGCCGCCACGGCGCGGTGCGCAGTTCTATGTCGCTCTCAAAATGAGCCTCAGTCGCGGTCATGTCGCGCTGCGGCATCTCTTTTCTGTACAGGAGGCTTGCCGCGAGCGTGAGGTTGCCTTTGGCGTAGGCCTTCAGGACCTCGATATTGAAAAAGGCCGGCGCAAGGCCCGGCGGCACTCCAGTGACCGTGACTCGAGCCTTGCGGATGCGGTCGTGGTGCCACGCGAGCATCTGCGAAGCAAGGTGCGGGTCAGCGTAGGGGCTGTCCGGCGTTATAAGACCGACCGTGTCGGCGCCGAAGCGCTCAGCGGCCTCGGCCATCGCAGCCGGCGAGCCGGCCTCATCGTAGTAACTCGCAGACCCTATGCCGCCTCGCCACGACGATATGCTCCACAGGCGCGAACGCCGGAGCAACTCGCGATTGGGCACATCCGCGGCGGCGCTGACGTGATAGCGGCATGCAAGCGAGCCGCAGATTTCGCGCGCCAGCGCAGCGTCGGCCCGGCCGTTTTCGCCGGTGAAAAGGAGCGCTACTTCGTAATCGTCCGAGAGCGTCAGGCGGCTCACCGTGTGATACAGTATCGGAGCGGAGTCGACGGTCTCGGTTAGAAGCGACGGCAGGCCGAGCGAATTGGCTGCGAAATCAACCGGCAGGCAGATGATGGCGCTCACTTGGCCGCCTCCCGCTGCATGGGGGCGAAGACCCTGGCATCGAAATCGAAATTCTCGAAGCGTTCGAGCGCCTGGGCGAAGATTTTTTCGAGTTCGTCAACTGCGTCGCGCAGGCCCCGGATGTACTCGAGGTCGCGGGAGAGCTGGGCTTTTTGCTTGTCGAGCCCGTCGAGCCTGTCGGATAGTATCTGCCTGTCGGCCTTCACTTTCTTGAGTTCGACGGCCTGGGCGATGTCGCGGACGAGGTTATTGACCTCGGTGTAGGTCAGCACTTCTTTGCGGATATCGTTTATGGCGGCGAGCATCGGCGCCATTTTCTCCTGGTCGGGCCAGGCCTTTTCGATGTCGAGAAGTATCGAGAGCGTCTTGTCGTAGAATTCACGCACCTGGCCGATGCGCGCGAGCCGCCGCCGGAGGACTTGTTCTATTTCCGGGCGCGCGTCACCTCCCGCCGAATCAGGCGCTCCAGGCGGCGCCGCGGCGGGCGCCGCGGGCAAAGGAGCAGACGCGTACCTCGCAAGCGCCTCTTCGAGCGTCATCGCGGTTGTGTATTTCTTCGCAGCGCCTCCTTCGGTGGCGTCTATTATCGCGGCCTTGGAGTTGTAGAAATTCATCTCGAACTGCTGAAGGTATGAAAACATCTGGTTATCGGTATAGATGTCGTTTCCGTGAACGTCCTTTATTCTCTTGAGCGTATTGCGCATCCTCACGATGGTATCCCATTCGCGCATTTCGAGGCTCGAGAAGCGGTTGGTTTCCGGGGCCCAGATATCGTGCACGGCGGTGCCGGGAAAGTGCGTTATCCCGTCGGGGTGGGCGAGATCCTGTCCGACGAAAATGATGGGGTCC
>CALMGO010000688.1 GCA_937863625.1 uncultured bacterium | reverse complement strand
CCCCGACCCCGACTATGCACAGGTCAAGGTTCTCAAAGTCGGCGTCTGCGGCTCAGACATGCACCTTTTCCATCATGGCAAGATCGGCGACATCGAGATGACAGGCCCCCTTGTAATAGGGCATGAGGCGATGGGCGTCGTTACTGCGGTTGGCCACGGCGTTGACGCCTCGCTTGTCGGCGCGCGCGTCGCTATCGAGCCGCAGTATTTCTGCGGCCGCTGCCGATGGTGCCTCGCGGGCAATACCAATCTCTGTCCCAATCAGCACTTTCTCGGCCTCCCCCCCACCGACGGCGCGATGCAGGAGTACATCGCCCACCCGGCGAACCTCCTCGAGCGCCTTGGCGACTCCGTCTCCGACGAGGCGGCCGTCGCCATGGAACCGATGGCCGTTGCTCTCCATGCAGTCAACCTCGCCAAGGTCCGCCCGCCTCAAACAGTCGTCATTCTCGGCGTCGGCGTCCTCGGCACGTGCGTCATGATGCTTCTCGGTCTTTATCGCGGACTGCGTATAGTCTGCGTCGATATCCTGCCTGACCGTCTCGACAGGGCATCGTCCCTCGGAGCCTCAGCCGTCGTATACGCTTCCGGGAAAGACCCCGGCGAGACTGTCCGGGATATCATTGCCTCCACGCCCGGGCACGGCGCTGACATCGTTTTAGAGTGTTGCGGCGAGTCAGAGACCCTCCGCAGTATGTGCGAGGTCGCCGCCCCCGGCGCCCATGTCATCGTCATCGGCACGAACCCCCTCGACACGGTGTCGTTTTCGTCCGCCTCGGCACGGCGCAAGGGGCTTACCCTCCGTTTCGTCCGGCGCAGCCTCAATACGCTCGCGCCCTGCATTGAGCTCGCCTCTGCCGGCCTTATACACCCCGGCGCAATTGTCACGCATACATTCGCCGCCTCTGACGTCGAGACTGCTTTCAAAACAGTTGACACACGTAGCGACGGCGTCCTGAAAGCCCTCATAGATATGGAAAAATGGTAACAGCCGGAGGTTCGTCACCCCATGTCCAAAAGCAAATACTCGCTCGGACTTGATTTCGGAACTAATTCCGTCCGAGCCCTTATCGTCGACGTCGCCGACGGACGCGAGGTTGCCACAAGTGTCGTCAACTACGCGCACGGCGAAGCCGGTATCATCCTCGACGCCAAAGACCCCCATCTTGCACGCCAGCACCCGCAGGACTACGTCGACGGCACCGTCACAGCAGTCGCCAAGGCTCTCGAAGCCTTTCGCTCCCTGCCCGGTGCGTCTCCCGACGACATAATCGGCATTGGAGTTGATACAACCGGCAGCACCCCTATTCCTGTGGATCGTGACGGGACACCGCTTGCGTTCCTGCCGGAGTTCTCCTCCAACCCCGCCGCCATGGCATGGCTCTGGAAGGATCACACTTCCTTCGCCGAGGCTTCCTCCATCACCGAGGCCGCCGCCCGCCTTCGGCCACATTATCTCGGCAAATGCGGCGGCACATACTCTTCCGAGTGGTTCTGGGCCAAGATATTCCACTGTCTGCTTGTTG
>CALMGO010000687.1 GCA_937863625.1 uncultured bacterium | reverse complement strand
ACTCGATAGGATACTTCGACGACGCGGTGAAGTCCGCGACCAAGGCCGCCGGGTTCACCAATGTCGCCGTTGTCCGGTACGAGAAACCGGCATCGCTTGCGGACGTGCTTTTTGGCGCTCAAAGCAGCTCCGCCGACAAGCTTGCCGCGGGAATGTCGAGCCTCGTCGAGAGCCGCAAGCCAGGCTTCTACTATCTCTGGACGGGCCCGTAAGACTTCAGCCCGCCGAAGGGTGACTTCCGAACCGGCTGCCGCCCGGCGGCGGAGTGCGACGTCGCAGCCGCCTTGGCAACCGGGGCAATGTGGAGCTGACTTTTGAGCGCCGATGGCGACAAAACCGTTTCGGATAACGCCGTAAGCAGACCAGTGGCCTCAGCCCCTGGGAAAGAGAAAATCTGTCCGATCTGCGGCGCGGTGCTGCCAGAGGGGCAGACGCACTGCGACGAATGCGGGTGGTTCAAGCCGGTTGCCGGGCACGCTCTCAGCAAGACGGCGCCGATTGTGTTGCGTGACTCGCTATTGAAGCCGCAGTTTGACAGGCTGCTCGTGCTTGCGGCGCTATTGGCTTTCATGAGCCTTTACATGCCATGGCTTCCCGGCCTCTATGGAAGCGTCCCCGGCTGGAAAGTTCCCTACGCGACGCCTGACGTGCCTCTCGATGAGATACGGCACCTTGAAGAAGTGCAAAGGCCCGAAAGCATATTCCTGATGAACGCAGTGGGGATTCTTGCGCTTCTTTTCTGCAGGACGAGCCGTCACGCGGGCCTGAGAGACCTTGTGGCGACTGTGCTGCTGGTGGCGGGCGGCGGATACATACTCGTATTCTTCGTGGGCGAGTGGGGTTGGTGTCTGCTCTATAACTACGCGGGCTCATATGCGGCGTTTCTCTCCCTCGGGTTGATCTTTGCCGCCGGGTTGCTGCGCACCAAGTTCATGCAGTGGGTTCCGCCGAGCCGGGTATTGCTTCTGGTCGCGTCGGCGTTTCTGCTGACGGGTTTTTTTCTGCCGTGGTCGCTCGACCAGACCGGTGTGCATCTCATGATCGTGGCAAGGCATTTCTACTGGCTGGGCGTGCCCAAGACTTACGCATACCTGATGCTGGTCTTCCCGCTGCTCGGCTTCGTCGGTTTCATTGCGGCGTTCAGGGAGATTCCGCAGGAGACGAACTTCGTAGTTCGGCTGTGGCCGGTTTTCCTGGGGCTGCCGGCGCTTGTGTACTTCCGCGCCGTGTGGGCGATGTACCTGGTCGGTTTCCCGGTGGGCAGTTGGGGGACGCTTCTGGGGCTGACGATATTGACAGCGGCCGGCATACTCGACATGTCTCCAAAGGGGTCATTCTTCACGAGGCTCCTGATGTGGGCGTTTGTCTGCGCCAGCATCTTTGTGTGGCTGCCGATAGTTGACGGAGCCGTTATCGAAGGATTCAAGGAATTCTTGAGCTTCGGCGGTCCGGTGAGATTTCAGTAGGACAGCGACGGAGGGAAGATCATGCGTCAAGCAACGGCGCTTCTGGTGGTCCTTTTGGTATTCACGTCGTTACCGGCTGCGCTGGCCCAGGATGAAAGCGCTGCGCCGACGGGCGGCACGGCCAGTCAGCAGGAACTTCTCAAGCGCGGCACCGCGCTTTTCATAATCACAGTGGTGCTGCTTTTAGTGTTTGTTGTCGCGATGGTGATAGTGAGCGTTGTCTTTCGCAGACGCATTGAGGCGATTGAACAACGCCAGCAAAGAGCCGCTACCGACCTCGAGGACCTGTGGTGGAAGATGGGGGGAGAGGGCCGGATCGAGGATGAGAAGAAGAAATGACGCACTCCCGTCGGCGCAGGGCAATAAAAAAGGCCAGCAGCGACTACTCCCCAACAGGGGGAAGGGAGCGTCTGTCTGCTGGCCGGCTGTCTGGACAGTCGGCTGCACATTGCTTTGTGGCCGCCTTCCCGGTTCCTCCCGAAGGAGTCCAGGAAACCGTCGGGCCGATCGGAGGGTATTCTATCGGCGTCCGACAGTGTAGCCGTCACTGGCTGCGTGCTGCGCGACTATCCTGCGAGGGGGTCTATGTTGTCAAACATCCTGTTCCGCTCTTAATACCCCGCGCAGGGCAGGTGGTTTCAACATTCCAGAAGCGCGTATGAGATTCTCTCAGGCGCAGGCTATGCATAAGGCGTGTTCGGGTAAAGAGTTAGAGAATGCGAAGGGCCGTTGCCGGCACATGGAGGGCCTTTAGCGGGGCGCAGGGTTTGCTTGACGGCGGAGCTTGACTGCAATATACTCCGCAGGGCGAAAGGGGAATCCACAATATGTCAGACGACCCTGTAATACTGGCGATTGGGGCGGACTTCACACGCATAGAGGCCGCGCTGGTACATACCTCGGGCGGCGGCGTCATACACCGGGAAAAGGCCGTGATGAAGCCGGTTTCCACCGGACGGCTGACGTACATAAATCCGGGGACGCTTTTCAACGTTACCGCACAAACGGTAAAGCGCCTCACAGAACTCAAACCCCGCGAGGCGCGAAGAATAGAAGGGGTGTCGCTTATAGGCCGTACGCCCGCGGCTGTCCTCGTCGGGGCGGACGGCCCCAAGAGCGAATTTATCCTGCCTGAGGACGAGAGATTTGCGGAGGCGGAAAAGAGACTCCAGTTTTCCGCGGCCGAGGTTTATGAGCAGGTGGGGCTGACTCCCGAACGCTGCAAGGTCCCCTATGCGGCGGCCGCAGCCGGCGGCGCCAAAGGCGGCACCAAGGTGCTTACGCCCAAGGACTACCTCAAGTGGGCGCTTACGGGCGAGTTTTCGACGGACGCCCTTGACGCTCAGAGAACATTTGTCTGGGACCTCGACAAGCGAGAGTGGTCGCGCGAACTCTGTAATCTCTTCGGCATTCCAATCGATTCGCTGCCGGCCGTTCTGGAAGCGACCGCGCCCGCGGGCAAGGTCACTGCGGCCGCCGCGCGCGCCACGGGCCTCCGCGAGGGTCTGACTGTCGCCTGCGGCATGGGGGACTGGGGGGAGTACCTCGGAAGCGGCGTGTACGAGGAAGGCGACGCCTTTGAACACATCGGCACGACCGGCGCGTTTTACGGCGTCACAAGCCGTCGTCCTGCGACTGCGGCGGGGCTCGACGTGCGCCCGCATATAAAGCCCGACCTCTATCTTACGGGCAGGCAGGGGCTTCCCGGAGGGGCGAGTCTCGAATGGTTCCTGCGCAAGACGTCGCTGTCGGCCGACGGCGTCATCGACTGGGTGGCCGTCGAGCAGGAACTCGAAGCCGCCGCCGCGATGGCTCAGCCGGAAAACGTGCTTTTCTTTCCGAATCTGGCCGGAGGCGAAGGCCAGATAGACGACGCGGCCTTCTTGAACCTGCGTATGGAAGACGACCTGACGAGTTTCGTACAGGGGCTCATCGAGGGGCTATTTCACAGCCTCAAGGCCGTCTGCGAAGAGGTACGCGCGGTTCCGTGGGAGCCGAAGGCCGTCTTCACGACAGGGCAGGTCGGGTTCAAACACTCGCCCAAGCGCATGAGAGCCAATATCTACGGAGTGCCGATATACTCCGGACGAACCGCCGGCGCCAACGTGATGGCGGCGGCACTGGCGGGTGCTGTGGCATGCGGCGTGCACGCGACGCTTGACGAGGCGAGGCGAAACATGCTCGACCTCGACGGCGGAGCG
>CALMGO010000686.1 GCA_937863625.1 uncultured bacterium | reverse complement strand
TGCGGGATATGGGGCTGCCGGTAACGGAGTACGCGGCCAAGCGCGGCAACAAGTACCTCGTGCCGGACTACACGAACCGGCTCTATATCGACTACTGGACGCGGATAAACCGCGAGATGGCAAAAAGGTATGACGGGCACCCGGACCTTGAGACGGTGGACCTGGCGTCCATCGGGCCGTGGGGCGAGTGGGACGTGAGGCCGGTGGACCCGCCGAAGTGGGCGAAGGCGGCGCTCATCGACTGCTATACGGATAACTTCAAGAAAACGCCGCTACTGATGCAGTTTGACGACGCGTGGTCGATGCAGTACGGCGTCGAGCACGGTGCGGGCTGGCGGGCGGACTGTCTGGGCGATATGAGAGGTTTGAGCGGTGGCGAGTTTTCCCACATGTTTGACGCATATCCGCAGGGAATCATCTACGGAGGGGCGGTCGACACGTGGAAGACGAGACCGGTGGTATTTGAAGTGTGCGGCGTGATGGGCAGGTGGCAGGAACATGGTTGGGACGTTGATTACATATTTGACGAGGCGACGACGAAGTGGCACATGTCGCAGTTTAATACGAAGTCGTCAGCGGTAGGCGACAAGCAGTGGGACGCGGTGTACAGGTGCCTCAAGAAGATGGGGTACCGGTACGCGATAAGGAAATTCTCCGTCGCTCCGAAGGTGCGGCGCGGGGCGCTGATGCCGATACATACGCTCTGGGAAAATACAGGGTGCGCGCCGATATACAGGCCGTATGATTTCGCGGTGCAACTGGTGAAGGGCGAGAAGGCATTCACGATGAAGACCGATGCTGATATCACAAAGTGGCTGCCGGGCGACGTCATGTATGACGGAAATGTATTTGTACCGGCGGACGCGCCGACGGGGACATACACCGTTAAGGCGGCGCTACTCTGCCAGCGCACGGGAGAAGCGAACGTACAACTTGCGCAGGAGGGGCGCGAGGACGACGGTTGGTACCGGCTGGGCGAGATAGAGGTGGTGGACACGTACGAGGAGACAGGAACGTTTGCGGAGCAGGATGCGCCATAGAAGGCGCGCGTACGGAACTGCGGGCATCTCACGACGAGTCAAGGAGAAGGCATGATAACAGCTGTGATGGCGGCGGCGTGCGTGGCGATTATCCTGACGGCGTTTTTCGCGGAGGAGCCGAAGATATTCCGGCCGAAACGAATCGACGACGTGCTCTACAATCCGCACATGGGATTTCAGACATTCCAACACTTCAACGGCGACCCTCTTTTTGAGGGGATGAAATGGACCGAGGTGGGGCCGGAGGAATTCGGCGAGAAGCCGGCGAGTCTCGAGAACCCGAACCACCCGTTCACGACGGTGAGTTACTGCCGGTGGTACTGGGACCAGATGGAGCCGAAAGAGGGGG
>CALMGO010000685.1 GCA_937863625.1 uncultured bacterium | reverse complement strand
GCCCTTTGCCACCGTGTGCGTGCGCCCGCCACCGGTGGACGTCGCACGTTCGGCGGCCGCCTCCGCCGCGGGCGATGTACGTTCAACCTGCGGTATTACTATCTCGGTGCCGACAACGAGGGCCCTCTCGTCCGTGATGACGCCGCTGTTGGCGGCCATGATCTCACGCCACTTTGTCGTGGTGCCGTAGAATTTCCTGGAAACATCCTGAAGCGTATCTCCAGAAGCAATCTTGTAAGTAGTGGAGGTGGTTACGGGACTCTCCGGCTCGACAAGTGACTCGAGCGACCTGGGCGCCACTGCATTCGTTATGCCTTGTTCACCAGTCGTCTGCGTCGGAGGCTCAGGTACACCCGCCTGGGGCTGCTGGCCACCCGGTGTAACGGCAACCAACTCGTTTCCTACGCCGGTATCTGCCTCCTGGCCGAACTCATACACAACCGTATCCTGCGGAGTCGGCACAGGCGTTGTCTCAAAGATATTGACTTCGGGCGGCGTCTCAGTCAGATTCCTGACCTCGGTAGCCGAAATCGGCTCTTTGGGCGTGCGGGTGTGGATGGCATAGTAGCCAAGAAAGATCAACAAAACCACGGCCCCGAGCACCAGGCCGTACTTCAAATCGTTACCCATTACTCTTCCCCTCCTGCACTGTACGCCTCCCGCCCGAGGGCGGGATCGCGCGCCCAGCCTGAAGCCCCTCGTAAACCAGCGTCGCCTATTTTATCGGCTTGGACTTGAATATATCCTTAGCAAGTAATATCGGACTGGCAATAAAGATTGAAGAATACGTTCCAACCGCTATTCCCACTATCATCACGTAGGAGAACGCGTGAATCCCCGGGCCGCCCATGATATACATCACGACGAGCACGATAAGCGTGGTAAAGGCGGTCAGAATGGTACGGCTCAGCGTCTGGTTTATGCTCCCGTCGATGATCTCGTAGTCCGACTTGGTCTTGAGTCTCATGTTCTCGCGGATACGGTCAAAGACGACGATAGTGTCGTTCAGCGAATACCCGACAATCGTCAGGAGCGCCGCCACGACAGGAAGGTTGATCTTGATATTTCCAAGCATCAACGCCTGTCCTATAGCCGTCCCGCCCAGCGCGTCGCCGACCGCGATGGCCCCCAATGTGAAGAGCACGTCATGCACAAGCGCCACGACAGCCGCGACGCCGTAACTGATCCGCCCGAACCTGAACCAGATATAGATTACGATAAATCCCATTGAGAGCACGATGGCAAAGAGCGCGCTCGACCCCATTTCCTTGGCAACCTGCGGCCCGACTTGGGAGATCTCGTCGGGGAACGGGTTGGGAACGCTGAAAGCAGACTTTATCCTGCTGATGACTTCAGCTTCATCTGCTTTGGCAACCCGGACAGCAAATATGCTGACCGACTTTGCGTCGTCTCCTGTAGCGCTGACAGATCCCGTGGCGGCGTCCGCCTGGTAGAACGACACTTCGTGCGGAGGAAGACCCGCGGCGTCTATGTCTGCGACAATCTCCGCCGCGTCAAGCGGTTCGGCAAGGTCGCATTCGATTCGGAATCCCTCGAAGTAGGGGTCGTTTTTCGCACGGACAGGCGCGATATTCCTGACGGTGACCTCCACCTTGCGCGTATGCACAAGGCCTTTGAAGGTCTCGCTTATCCGCGACTCAAAGTCTCCAAGCGCCCCCTCGCCGTCGAGCTGCACGCGAATGGCAAAACCAGTGGCTTCCTTGACAAGGCCGCTGGTTCCTGCGGTGCCTTGCACGTCCTCGACCGCCGAAACGACGACTTTTTCTCCCGTCATGGACTGGATGGTGGCCTCGCTGTACCCGGCCTTTGTTACCCTGTCCCTGACCTCGTCAACGGAAAGCGGCTCGGTCAATTGCAGGTTTGCAACCGAACCACCCGTAAAATCGATGTCCAGATTCTTCTTACCGCGCTCGCCGAAGAACCAGACGCCTGCCGCGATCACAACGATCGAACAAATGATCGCCGCCTTGGCAATCTTCATGAACGGCACGTTTGTGCGCGTAAGGATATGAAGCATGTGCAGGTCTTTGAGGACGCCTCGCCTGGCCAGAAGCTCAAGCACCACCCTCGTGCCGAACACCGCCGTGAAGAAGCTGATGACGATACCGACTGACAGTGTGACGGCAAAGCCCTTGACCGGCCCAGTTCCGTACACGTAGAGTATCGCCGCCGTCGCGAAGGTGGTCAGGTTGGCATCGAAGATCGCCGAGAATGCCTTCTCGTAACCGAGCCTCAGCGCCGTCAGGATGTCCCTGCCGAGCCTTCTCTCTTCGCGGAACCTCTCGAATATCAGCACGTTGGCGTCGACCGCCATCCCGATGGTCAAGACGATACCGGCAATGCCCGGCAGCGTAAGCGTCGCCTGTGACACCGCCATGAAACTCAGCAGTATGATGATATTGAGGCAAAGTGCCAGGTCGGCCACAAAGCCAGCAAAGAGATAGTACGCCATCATGAAGCCTATCACGGCGATGCCCGCCACAATCCCCGCGCGAAGCGCCGATTGAATCGTGTTGGAACCGACCGTAGGCCCTACATATTGCTCGCTTTCAAGTATGAGCGGCCTCTTGAGGCTTCCGCTGTTGAGAACGGTTACAAGGTCTTCAACGTCCTTCTCGGTAAAGGTGCCCTTTATGATGCCCGATCTCGTAATAGCGCTGTCAACCCGCGGTGCGGTCTCTATTTCGCCGTTTAGCACTATGGCTATCTGGTCGCCAATGTGGTCGCGCGTCATCCTCCCGAAGCGCTTGGCGCCTTCGGGCTTCATCTCGAAACCCACCACGACAGAGCCCGTCTGGCCGTCCATCGTCCGGTATGCTTCTGCCAGCAATTCGCCGGTCACTTCGTTTTGAGCGTCAACATCAAGCAGCAGCCCTTCGGGCAGCGTGGACTGTGGCCCGGCCGCTGCCAGCACCCTCGGGCTGTATGGGTACCATGCATATCCCGGCAGGATCTTGCCGCCCTTTATGGCCGTTATCTTCGCCTGATCCTGGACCTTGGAAACGACCAGAAAATCAAGCTTCCCGAGGTTGGTAGCGAGGTTTATGACGTCCTTGGTCCCCTCGCGCGAGTAGCCCGGCAGCTGCATGACTATGCGCTGCTGGTCCCTGCTCTGTATGACGATGCCCTTCTGGGCATCGGGGTCGATGCGCTTGCGGACAATGTCCACCGTCGACTGCGTCAGGTCGCCGCCCGGCTTGATATCCTCGCCGGTAGCGTCGATTCTGAACAGGAGCTCCGCCCCACCCCTCAAGTCAATACCGTACCTTAGAGGCTTCGTATAGAGCCCGAGAATGGCCAGCGCCACGACGGCCAGAATGACCGTGACTTTCCAGGTAAAGGAACCTTTCATAACCAACCTTTCAACACTGTGCCCGAGATTAAACGAAAATGCCGGTCAGGTTACTCTTTGGCGCTGTCCTCATCGTCCTTCGTGATGACGCGCGAAATGGCGCTGCGGGAAAAACGGACTCGGACATCACCGGATTCGTCTATCTTGAGGGTGACGTCACTGTCACGTACATTTGCCACTACGCCCTGAATCCCGCCAATTGTGACGACCTTGTCGTTCTTTTTCAAGTCCTTTAGCATCGCCTGCCGCGCTTTTTCCTGCTTCTTCTGCGGCCGGATCAGCAGAAAGTAGAAGATGAGAAATATCCCTGCAAACGGTATAATCAGATTCAACAACGACCCTGGACCGGGTTGTACCGGCGAGCCGCCGGCCGCACCGGATGCGTCCTGCGCCAGAATAAGCCAATTCATTAAGTTCTCCTTCCAGGTTACTTTCCAAACGCCCCGGACACCTCGCGCCTGTATGCTTCATACTCACCGGCGCGTATGGCATCCCTGGCCTTTTCCATAAGTCGAGCGTAAAACCTCAGGTTATGAAGCGAAACCAGCGTCATTCCAAGCATTTCGCCTGCCTTGAAAAGGTGCCTTATGTAGGAACGTGAAAAACCACGGCACGTGTAGCAGTCACAATCCTCTTCAATCGGGTCCTCGGCAGCGGCATGGACACTGTTTTTCACCTTGACGAGGCCCTTAAAGGTAAACGCCCACCCGTTGCGACCGTTTCGCGTCGGCACGACGCAGTCAAACATGTCGATCCCGTCGGCTACCGCGTCGAGCACATCCACTGGCGGCCCCACGCCCATCAGGTATCTCGGCTTCTCCTCCGGCAGCAACTCCACCGTCGCGCCGACCACCTCCCGTATGAGCGCCGAGCCTTCGCCTACGCTTACCCCCCCTATCGCATAACCCGGCAGGTCGAGGTCTGCTAAGCCCAGCGCGCTCTCACGGCGAAGGTCCTTGTACGTGCTTCCCTGGACAATGCCGAAAAGCGCCTGGTCCTTCCGGCTGTGCGCGTCTATGCTGCGTCGCGCCCAGTCCGCGGTCCGGCGGATCGATTCATTCACCCGGTACCGCTCCGCCGGGTAACCCACACAGTCGTCAAGCTGCATGATTATATCGGCGCCGAGTTGATTTTGTATCTTAATCGCCTCTTCCGGCGACAGAAACAGCGCTTTGCCGTCAATATGCGACCGGAATCTCACGCCTTCGTCGCTGATTTCGGCCAGTTCGGAGAGAGAAAACACCTGGTATCCCCCCGAATCAGTCAGCATTGGTCCTCCCCAGCCGGACCATTTCTGAAGCCCCCCGGCATTTGCCACAATCTCGGCCCCGGGCCTGAGCATCAGGTGGTAAGTATTGGCGAGGACTATCCCGCTGCCGACTTCCCTGACCTGGAGGGGCGTCAGGCACTTTACCGTCCCCTGAGTGCCTACAGGCATGAAAGTCGGCGTCTCGACTGCCCCGTGCGGAGTCACGACAAGCCCCGCGCGGGCGCTGCCGGAGACGGAATCCACCTTGAAGGTTATTGCGGGCACCGGCCTCTCCGGAATACACATGGACTTTTAGTATATTTTAAGGACGCCGGCCCCTTGGTAGTAATGCTTGAGGATGTCGACGTAGTTGTGCCCAAGGTCTGCCATGCCATTGGCCCCCCACTGGCAAAGCCCCACTCCGTGCCCGTAGCCGCGGCCTCGCAGTATGTACTTGTCTCCGGACTTTTCGATCTCGAAATTCGTGCTGTAGAGCCTGCTCGTGCCCACAACCTGCCTCAGGGCGTAGCCGCTTATCTGCTTTACGCCCTCGGAAGACTTTATCTCAACCGTATCCACCCAGCCGCCGTCGATGGCCTTCACGACGCTCAGGTCGAGAAGCTTTCCTGTAATGTAGCCGGCCTGCCCGAGGGCCCCTTCTATCTCTTCGCCCGGAATCGTGATGGCCCAACGGTAACGTTTGGACGCCTTGCAGTAGCCGCATTCTACGCCTGTGAGCGGCTCGATGAGCGGCGCCCCGCGCAGGTAACTGGCGTTTACAGTGCGCCCGCCACAGGTGCTGAAATAAAACGCGGGCAGAAACTGCCAGTTGTACATCAGCACCGTGCCCGAGGTCCGCTCCGTAGCAAGCTTTCCCGATCCGGTGGTGCCGGTAATCCCCCCGTAGACCTGGCTCCCGGTGTCGTCGGTCACGTCATAGAGAAGAAGCCGTCTCTGCTTCATCTGCCAGAGCACATATGTCCTGGCCGCAACGGCCTGCGCCTCAAGCGCCGCCCTCTCGAAACGGCTCGGCATCTCGCATGTGACCACCCCGGCGACGTAATCTTCTATTGAGACGCGGTTCACCACAGCGACCGATTCGCCTCTCTTGACCAAGACTATTTCGCCGGCATACACCGTATCGTCTACCTGTATGTGGTCGCCGGGCGACGGCACAAGTATGATCGCGGGAGCACCCCAGTCAACACCACCGAGCGACACAGCCTTTTTCGTGAACCCCACAGGGGTTTTTCTCAGACTGACTTTGTCGCGAACGGTCTTGCCGTCGCCGTCAAGCACGGTAACGTCGGAGCGTGCACTGACCATAAGAGGTTCGGCCCTCGTAGCCACCCCCAGAAGGACTCGCACAGGTCTCACGGTCATCGTGACGTTTGCCAGCGTCGGCACACTGACCGGTTCCTGTATGCTCGAACAGGAAAACACCGCCAGTGCCGTCAACGGCAGCATCGCCGCAAGAACAAGCCTTCGCATTGGGGTATGTCTTGTCACTTCGAAATACACCGGTTTATCCCCGGCCCTCGTCTTTTTTCGGCCCGAATCTCTCGTATTCGCTCCAGATGCAGCCACAGTACTGCTGCCTGTAAAGGCTCCTCTTGCGCGCCGCCTCGATGCCGGAGGACATCAGTTCACGCCAGTCACGATAGAAAAACTCGATCCCATGCTTCTCCGCAGCTTCCCGGCCCGCGCGCGCCACGTCATCGTGCTTCTGGTGCCCGCTGACGAGAAGAGTCGTCGTGAAAGCCTCAATGCCCGCGCTCACCGCCTCCCGGGCGGCCCGGTCCATCCTCAACGCGTAGCACTCCAGACAGCGGATGTCTCCTGCGGGCGCTATCCGTTCGAGATACGTCGCCAGTCCGTACTCTCTATCGGCTATAAGCGATACTTTGTGCACGTCACATGCGACTTCCACCGCGCGAAGACGCTTCTCAAACTCTCTGAAGGGGTGGATATTGGGGTTATAGAAAAACGGCCTTGCCGAAAACCCCAACGCCTCGATCGCCGGAAAGACCGCTTCCAGGCAAACCGCGCAACAGGTATGGAGCAGTATGCCGCGCCTGGTCGCCACGCCCTCCCTCCTCAGCCGAAGAGTCCGTCCGGCTTCTCGGCCTTAACGTGCTCACACGCCTTCTCAGTGGCGACTCGCCCGCGGGCTGTCTTGCGAAGCAATCCCTTCTGGATCAGAAACGGCTCGTACACATCCTCGATGGTGGATTCTTCCTCGCCCACCGAGACCGCGATGGTCTTCAAGCCCACCGGCACACCGCCTTGCTGCGCGATGCACACGAGTATCCGCCTGTCCATCGCGTCAAGACCTTCCTCGTCGATGCCGAGTCGCGTGAGACCGTCCTCGGCCGCCTCTTTGTCCACGGTTGACTTGCCGCCTACCTCCGCGAAGTCCCTGAGCCTGCGCAGAAACCGGTTGGCCAGCCTCGGCGTACCCCTGGCGCGCCTGGCGACAAGGCACGCCGCTTCCTCGTCGATTGATATGCCCAGTATCCCCGACGAACGCTTCACGATGGTCTGAAGGTCCTGCCATGGATAGTAGTCGAGTTTTTCAAGAACTCCGAACCTCGCCCTGAAGGGAGAGGCAAGCAACCCCTCGCGGGTCGTCGACCCGACAAGCGTGAATTTCGGCAGCTCGAGCCGCACGCTTCGCGCGCTTGCCCCCGTGTCAATGACGATGTCCAGGCGAAAATCCTCCATCGCCGCGTACAGGTACTCCTCCACCGCGCGCCCGAGCCTGTGTATTTCATCGATAAACAGAACGCTCCCGGGAGCGAGGTTTGTCAGGATACCGGCCAGATCCGCCGGCTTTTCAAGGGCGGGGCCGGTCGTGTGGCGCATTTCAGTCTGGAGTTCGTTAGCGATGATGCCGGCGAGGGTTGTCTTCCCGAGACCCGGAGGGCCGGAAATGAGTATGTGGTCGAGAACGTCGCCGCGGTTTCTCGCCGCCTGGACGTATACCTTCAGGTTGTCCAGGACCCCGCGCTGGCCGACGAATTCATCAAAGGTCTGCGGCCTCAGGAACCGCTCGATGCTGAGGTCCTGACTGGTCGCAGTAGCAGCGGATATCCTCTCGTCGGACAAAACTCCTCCGCCTTTCAGTTTTTGCTGCGGGTTTTAGCCGCGAAGCGCGGCGCGCACGAGTTCCTCGACGTCGGCGTGCGGGGCCTCCTGGCGGGCCTTGGCAATGGCCTTCTCGGCGGCATTCTTTGGAAATCCGAGGTTCACAAGCGCCATAACCGCATCCGCATCGTCGGTTGACAACGGTGCCACGGCCGCCATGTATCGTTCCTTGAACTCAACCACGTCGTCTTTTATTTCCGCCACTATGCGACGCGCCGTCTTGGCCCCTATCCCGCGTATGCGTTCGAGCCCATCGTAGTCCTCATCGGCAACCGCGCGCACGAAGTTTTCCACCGATGTGCCGCTCATTATGGCCAGCGCCGTCGACGGCCCGAGGCCTTTGGCCCCCAAAAGTATGCGAAACAGGAGTCGTTCCTTCTCCGTCGCAAAGCCGAAAAGCCTGAGGTCGTTTTCGCGGACCGCAAGGTGCGTATAAAGCAAAACCTGCCCTTCGGGGGGCAGGCTTTCGTAGGTGCTGACCGGTATAGATATCAGGTAACCGACGCCGCCGGCCCTCACGACGGCCGCGGTCAGGTCCTTCCTGACAAGGTCCCCGGCAATGTGGTCGTACAATCCAAGCGCCTCTTAAGACGGCCGGCCGCTACTCGGATTCGGCAAGCCCCATTCCATATGTGGCGAGTTTCTTTTTGACTTCGGTAAGCGACGTGCTGCCGAAATTCCTCGCTTCCATGAGTTCCTTTTCGCTCTTGGCCACAAGGTCGCCTATCGTCTGAATGCCCAGTATCTGCATGCAGTGCTGGCTTCTCACAGAAAGACCTAGGTCATCCACGGCCCTGGTGAGAACCTTCGCCTGGTCAACAGTCCTCTTGCGGATGGTCTTGACCTTGCCGCTTGGCTTACCCTCCTCACCCTCAAGCGCCTGTCCGAGCCTGAGCCCCCTGCTCGTCATCATCTGCCTGATTTCGGTGAGGCTTGTCTCTCCGAAGTTCTTGAACCCCAGGAGGTCCACTTCGCTGATCCGTGTGAGATCACCAATCGTTCTCACGTTCATCTTTTCGAGGCAGTTTCGACTGCGTACGGAGAGTTCAAAATCCGTAATCGGCGTTTCGAGCACCTTATTGCGGCGTTCACGCCGTTTCTGCTGCTCCTCGTCAAAGAACATATCTCTTGATGCGTCGCTGTCCTTGTGATAGAGTCTCGCGCGCTGGTCGACCGGGTGGCGCTGGTGCACCATCAGAAAGCACTTGTACGCGTCGCCTTCACGCCCCATCTCCTCGTAGAGAAGGCCGAGGTTCACGAGCGCCCTGCTTCTTACCGGCCGCATCTGGACGCATCTCCTGTAGAGTTCAAGCGCCGTCTCGTTGTCTCCGTGAAGGTCCGCCATATAGGCCAACCTGAAAAGCGCCTCAACGCATTCGCCGTCGATCTCCAGCGCCTTGCGATAGTGTTCCTCGGCCTCTGCTATGTCGCCATTCATATCCGCCAGAAGCCCCGCCTGAGCGTAAAGCGCGGCATCGGGAGCGATCTTGATGCCTTCCTTGACGGCTGAGTTCGCCGCTTCGGCATCGCCGTTCTTGCGCAGCGCCTCGGCCAGCGCCGCCTGTATGGGCGCGCTTTTGGCTATGGATGCCAGCTTCGTGAGCACCGCAACCGCCTCGCCGGTGGAGCCGAGGGATAAGAGCGTCCGCCCCATGATGTACTGCGCCGCCTCGCCGGACTTGTCCGACTGCGTAGCGTCAAGGGCCTTTTCATAATTGCCCTGGGCCCAGTAACAGGCCGCAAGCGCCGCTTTCTCTCTGGCCCCGGAGGGGCGCGCCTCCAGACTGTTGACGAAGTCTCTGAAAGCCGCCCGGTTCTCCTTTGAAGAAAACGCCAGACGCCTTAAACCCAACACGTCCGATACGCCCAGGCTGTCCTTAAGCAGAAGGCTGCCGTAATCCGTAGCAACAGCGTTGGTCATGTTCTCCTCCGTCCGGCCCATGATTTTGGTATGCGGTCGCACCGTCCACGCCGCGCGACATGAGACTGATTGTAACTCTTCCTTTCCGAAATATCAATAGGCTTTGACATTGCCCGCCCCCGCCGCTATTCTGGGGCACCTGAGGGGAAGTCTCGTGTCAAAACTCCAGGGGGAAGCGGCAGCACGTGGCGGAGTAGCGCCGACAGACCCATAGGGGCTGTTTACGTCGACATACGAGGGACATATGCCAGCATTGACGCAGCGTAGGTGTCTTTCCAGTGTTGTCCTTCTCGCCGTGGCGGCGCTTTTGACCGCAGGCTGCGTCACAAAGACCTCTACGGCCCCGGCCCCCCCCGCCCCCCAGACCGTTGAATTGCCGCCTGACCTGGCCACGGAAGCTTCGACACCCGTGGAGTGGACGACAAGCATCGACACGCTTCCTTCCGACCTGGCGCTTGATACAGGGATATTGGAAAGCCCGGATGATGAGGCACTCCTCGACAATCTGGTGCTCAAGGCCAAGCTCGACAACCGCGAACAGGCCGAACTGCAGCAGGTCAAGTATCGTATTTCGTACCCCGAGGAACTCATGGGCGGCGCACTCATCAAGTCCGCCACCGAGGCCGGCAAGATTCGTTTCTATTATCCGCTCAGGTCCGCCGGCGGCGTTTCTTTTGATCCGAACACCAGAGCCGTCAAGATAAACCCCCCCGACGAGGCAAGCGTCAACCCACTTATGGACGCTCTCCGGAACTACCTCGACAAGGATAATGAAAAGGTCTCGTGGTACAAACCGCTCAACATGCTTGAAATCGACGCCCTCGAGGAGAACCTCCCATCGATTCTAGACGTGTTGTCGTTTCTTGATGCGCCCGCCAAGCAGATTATCATTGAGGCAAGCGTCTGGGAGATCACCGATGTTCTGGACACGCAGCTGGGCTCACGGGTCAACGTCGCCAAAAAGGAGGGAGGTTCGACCTTCTTCAGTATGTTCGACTCGCGCTTTGACGTGCAGGGATTTCTTGACACTCTCACTTCAGGCCAGCCTTATCAGGGCAGCACGCTTGATTTCGTAACCGCCGCCGATGCAAACAACGCCAAGATACAACTTGTTTTTCAGTTCCTCAAGAACCGCGGCTACGCAGACCTCGTCAGCCAGCCCCGGATGCGCGTGACACTCGGCACAACAGCCAAAATCATGACAGGCGAGCAGGTTCCCTACCAAATGCTGAAAGGCGTCAGCACACGTCTTGAGGTCACCACCCAGTTCAAGGACGTGGGCGTGCAGTTGTACGTGACACCGACTATCGCCCGCGCTGACGCTATCACCATCGGCATTGTCCCGATCGTAAGCGAAGTCATAGGCTACACCGACCCCGGACCCAACGGAGTGTCAAATCCCATCATCGCAAACCGCGAGGCCGGCACGGTCGTCACGGTCGCCAACAGGGAGCTCATCACGATAGGCGGCCTCAATCAGACCAAGAAGACCGTCACCGAGTCCAAGGTCCCCATACTCGGCGACATACCGCTTCTGGGCTACCTCTTCAAGAGCAAACGCGAGACGACCAAGAAGGTCCAGTTGTGGTTCACCGTCCAACCCACCATTGCAGGCGCCTCCGAACGACTTGTCATCCCGGAACTGACCGGCACGGGGGCCATGAAAGCGCCTGAGTAGCCCTGCCAAAGTGACAGTCCGCCGAGACGCGACGCGACGCCACTTGCCATTTTGGCAGAAACGGGGCTGTTCTCAGCAGCACTCCCGGGACGCAGTTCTAACTCATCCTGTTGCACAGCCAGCACTTATAAACACGCCATGCTCGACCACCACTTGGCACGACATTTGCTTTTATCCATGTGGGATACTTTTTCGTGGCATGGAGAACCGCCGCGATGGACTTTTTCAACCGACTCAGTAATCCGTTGAGCGTCCTGGTGGCAGAGAGCCACCCTGCAATAAGAAGAAACCTCTCTGAGGCGCTTCGCGGGATGGGACTTTCGACGTATGAGGCCTCAGGCGGGCAGGAGACGCTCGAGATTGTCTCTACTGTCAGGGTCCATGCGCTTATCCTGGATTATGATTTGCCCGACCTCGGAGGGCTTCAGACTGTGCGCGTGATGAGGACGTTTCGGGAGGTACCGCCGTATCTGCTGCTGGCTTCGGCGATAACGCGCGAGATGCAGGTGGATGCGCTCGCTTCGCATGCCACCAGCGTCATCCCGAAACCAGTCGACATGGATATGCTCTCGGACATTGTCGAGACGATGCTTCTTCGCGCATATAACCGGTTCTGACTAGCCGGTTTTGGCTTCATTTGTTCTTTTTGCCTTTGTAAAAGGGTTTAATACAGGATGGAAAGGAGAAGCGCAGCAATGAAGATCAAACCGCTGGGAGACAAGGTTCTCGTCAAAAGGCTGGAGGCCGAAGAGGTCACCGCCGGCGGCATCGTCCTTCCCGACACCGCCAAGGAAAAGCCCAAGGAGGGCAAGGTCATCGCCCTCGGCAAAGGCCGTCTGCTCAGGGACGGTTCCTACGCCGATTTTTCCATCAAGACCGGCGACAAGGTCATTTTCAGTTCGTACGCAGGCAGCGAAATCAAGATAAACGGGGAGGAGTACCTCGTGATGAGCGAAGAGGACATCCTCGCAATCGTGGATTAGGCAGGAGGATAAGATGGCAGCGAAAAAGATTCTCTATGATCAAGAGGCGCGTGAGGCCGTGCGCCGCGGCGTCAAGAAGCTCGCCGAGGCCGTAAAGGTCACCCTCGGCCCCCGCGGAAGAAACGTGGTAATACAGAAATCCTTCGGCGCTCCCACCGTCACCAAGGACGGCGTGACCGTCGCCAAGGAAATCGAGCTCGAGGACTCGTACGAGGACATGGGTGCCCAGATGGTAAAGGAGGTCGCTTCCAAGACCTCCGACGTCGCAGGCGACGGCACCACCACGGCGACGATTCTGGCCGAGGCCATCTTTGACGAAGGCCTCAAGAACGTCACCGCCGGGGCCAACCCCATCGACCTCAAAAAGGGCATCGAGGCCGCGGTAAAGGCTGTTGTCGAGAACCTCAAGAAGATGTCCAAGCCCGTTTCCGGCCGCAAGGAAATCGCCCAGGTCGGCGCCATCGCGGCCAATAACGACAAGGAAATCGGCGACATGATCGCAGAGGCCATGGAGCGCGTCGGCAAGGACGGCGTCATAACCGTCGAAGAGGGCAAGTCCCTCGACACGACCGTCGAATGGGTCGAAGGCATGCAGTTCGACAAGGGGTATATATCGCCCCATTTCGTCACGAACCCGGAGAGCATGGAAAGCATCCTCGAAGAGCCTTATATCCTTATCTTCGAGAAGAAGCTCTCCTCCGTTAAGGACATGATCCCCCTGCTCGAAAAGGTCGCACAGAGCGGCAAGCCCCTCGCGATCATCGCCGAGGATATTGAAGGTGAAGCACTCGCCACTCTCGTCGTAAACAAACTGCGCGGGACTTTCCAGTGCGTCGCCGTCAAGGCCCCCGGCTTTGGCGACCGCCGCAAGGCCATGCTCGAAGACATCGCCGTCCTTACAGGCGGTAAGCCCATCTTTGAGGATCTCGGCATCGAGCTGTCCAATATCCAGATGAGCGACCTCGGCCGTTCCAAGAAGATCGTCGTCAACAAGGAAAACACGACCGTCATCGAGGGCGCCGGATCCACTTCCGCCATCAAGGGGCGTATCGCCCAGATCCGCAAAGAGATGGAGACCACCACCAGCGACTACGACCGCGAGAAACTCGAAGAGCGTCTCGCCAAGCTCGCCGGCGGCGTCGCCCAGATCAATGTCGGAGCGGCCACCGAGGTAGAGATGAAGCAGAAAAAGGCCCGCGTCGAGGACGCGCTTCACGCGACACGCGCAGCCGTCGAAGAGGGGATACTCCCCGGCGGCGGAGTGGCCTACCTCAGGACCTTGAAAGCCATCGACGCCCTCAAGCTCGACGGCGACCTCGCCATCGGCGCGGCCATCGTCCGCAGGGCCCTTTACGCACCTATTCGCCAGATAGCCCAGAATGCAGGGATAGACGGCGCAATAGTGGCCCAGAAGGTCGAAGAAGGCAAGGGCAACTACGGCTTTAACGCAGACAACCTGCAGTACGTCGACCTCGTCGAAGAAGGCGTCATCGACCCCACCAAGGTCACCCGTACGGCGCTTGAGAACGCCGCGTCGGTTGCGACGCTTCTGCTGACGACCAACGCCGCTATCTCGGAGATCCCTGAAGAGAAGAAGAAAGGCGGCGGCCATGCAGGTCACGGCCATTCGCCCTATTAGCAGGCACTGAGCACATATGCAAACGGGCCGGCGTCTTTGCCGGCCCGTTTTATTTCAAACGCTATGTACATGCGGCGCCTCGTTCACAACTCAACTTCCCGCGCCGCCCCCCCCTACAGCCTCCCGCTCCTCAATATCGCCCAGATGAGCCACAAGCCCAGAAACGCCGCGAGGATATACCCTACGATTCCCAGAACCGGCATACCGTACATACGCGGTCCGGTGCCGGCGTTTAATATCAGGCTCGATGCGATAATGAGGCTTGCCACTATCACCGAAAACGCCAGGCGGTTGGACGCCCGGTCAAGGTCAAATATGAGCTTGTCGAGCCCCCTGTGCTGGAAATTAAACGACAGCCCTCCGGAGAGAACCTTCCGAATGATCCGCCTCAAGTCAGCCGGCGCGTCTTTGAGAAAATGCAGGCCGTGAAAGGCCATCCCTGCCGCGCCGCGCCCGATCGAGTGCAAAGACAGTTTCTTTCTTACGACGACCTTCATGTAGGGGCCCAGGGAGCCTGCCGCGTCAAACTCCGGATCAAGCGCCCTTGCAATCCCGCCCACGGTGACAAGCGCCTTGCCCATCAGCACGAAATCACGCGGCAGTATCATCGCGTTTCGCTGGGCGATGGCCGTCATCTCCCTGAAAGTCTGCTGGATATCGATATGTCCCAGCGGCATCCCCATGTATGTGTCAACGAGATTGAGGATGTCGCTTCGCACCTCACCGATATCGCTCTCGTCTGTGAGAACGCCAAGATGCTCCAGGACCGCCGTTAAGAGGTCCATGTCCTTGGCGCGAAGCGCCAGTATCGCCGTGCCAAGGTATCCCTGAAGGTCATCGCCGACGCGTCCGGTCAACCCGAAATCAATCACATTTATCCTGAGGTTCTCGTCTACGAGAATATTGCCCGGGTGGGGGTCGGCATGGAAGTAGCCGATTTCAAAAAACTGCTTCATATACAGGTCAAAAAGCCGCGCGGCAAGCGTCTTCCTCACACTTGTGTCGGCCTCGCCGGCAAACTCGCTAATCCTCTTTCCGCTGAGCCGCTCGAGGGTCAGCACTGACCCGGTGGTCAGGTCCCAAAAAACCTCCGGGCAATGATAGTGCTCGCTGTCGGCAAAGGCCTTGCTGAACCGCTGCGTCGCGGACGCCTCATGGATGAAGTCAAGTTCGCGCCTCAAGTGCCGTCCGAGTTCGTCGACGATCATCCTCGGCCGCATGACGCGCGACTCCGGGATGTATTCCTCAACCCGATCGGCCAGGTCTTCCAGAAGCTCCAGGTCGGCGATGACGACCCTCGATATGTCGGGTCGCTTCACCTTTACAACGACGTGCCGGCCGCTTGTCGTAACCGCAGTGTGCACCTGGGCCATGCTGCCCGACGCAAGCGGCTCGTCAGCAAAATCGGTGAAGAACTCATCAACGGGGCCGCCCAGTTCGCCGCGTATGATCTCTCTCGCTGTCGCCACGTCGAACGGCTCAACACGGTCCTGAAGTTTGGAGAACTCTTCAATGTAAACCGGCGGAAGGATGTCCGGCCGCGTTGAGAGAAACTGGCCGAATTTGACAAACGTGGGGCCGAGTTCCTGCATGGCGGTCGCGGCGCGCCTGGCGAGAGTACGCGAACTGCGAACAGGCTCGGCAGGCAGCGGCGCAGGTTTCCACTTGCTCGGGAGCGGCAGGTACTGCCTGAGGTCAAGCCTCTCGACAAGAATGCCGAGCCCGTGCTTTGCCAGCACCTGCACAACGACGCGCAGGCGGTGAAACTGCCGGATGCGCCTGCCTATGTTGGATAATGCCACTTTGCCTCACGTCTCCTCAGACGCGGCAAGCGCGTCCTTTATGCCTTTTAGCGTTTCCAGAAGTCCGCCGACACTGCTGAGCGCGAGGCTGTTGGCCGCGTCGCTTTTCGATTTGTCAGGATCCGGGTGCACCTCCAGAAACACTCCGTCGGCGCCCGCCGCTACGGCCGCCTTTGCTATCGTCGGGACCATCGAACGGTCGCCTCCCGTGGAGTTGCCCAGTCCGCCGGGTTTTTGGACGCTGTGTGTAGCATCGATCACCACGGGATAACCAAGCGCCCTCATCAGCGGGATCGATCTCATGTCCACGACAAGATTGTTGTAGCCAAACGAACTGCCCCTCTCGGTGAGGATGATCGTCCGGTTCCCCTCGGACTCGACCTTCTCCACGATGGGGCGCATGTCCCACGGCGCAAGAAACTGCCCCTTCTTGATATTGACCGGCCGCCCCGTCCGGGCCGCCGCAACGATAAGGTCCGTCTGTCGGCAGAGAAACGCCGGTATCTGAAGGATATCGGCCACTTTTGCGACGGCCTCGGCCTGATCCGGCTCATGGATATCTGTCAGCACCGGTACGCCGGTGGCCTTCTTTACCCGGGCAAGAACATCAAGGCCCTCGTCGAGACCGGGGCCGCGAAACGACGAAAGACTCGTCCGGTTGGCCTTGTCAAATGACGCTTTGAATATGTAGGGGAGACCCAGCCTCTCGCAGAGCCCCTTCATCTCGCCGGCCACCTCCGCACAAAGCTCGGCGCTCTCTATGACGCACGGCCCCGCAATTACGAAAAGAGGCCCCTGCCCTATCGTGTGCTGTCCGACCTTTATCTGCATTGACCGCAAAGTCCTTTACTGTCAGGGTACTATGACTGTCACTTCGTCGCGGCGTACGTGAAATGTCCTGGGCAGAAAGCCTGCAGGGTCGCCGTCCATCTGTACCGGCACCGGCGCCTCTGACGAGAGCGACACCTTGTCCGTACGCATCCGTATTATGTCGTCCTTGGGGACGTTACTCATGCAGCAGGCGAGAATCCCGTACCTGACCATATTCCACCTGCCGGGACCGGTAAACATGACGACGTCAAACTCCCCGTCGTTATATATCGCCCCCGGCGCCGGGCGGAACGGCCCACCGTAGCTTGCCACGTTGGCGACTACCACGTGGAAACACTCGTGCTTTCGGCCATTCATCTCGACCGTTATCTCCGGAAAGTCGTCCTTCCTAAGCGTACGCCACATCGGAATGATAAAACACGCATATCCAAAACGTCCCTGCCTCTTGCGGTGCGCCAGAGCGGTAACCTGCGCATCAAATCCGGCAGACGCCATCAGGATAAACCGCCTGCTGCCGGCAATGCCTGCGTCGAGGCGCAACGTCTTGCCGCGAAGGATTACTTCAATGGCCTTGCTTATCCTGTGCGGGATACCCAGTTCCTTGGCAAGGACGTTGCCCGTGCCTCTCGGGAGTATCCCCAGGGGAACGTGCCTGCCGGCAAGGCCGTTTACCACCTCCGCAATCGTCCCGTCGCCGCCCGCCACTATTATCGCAGCGTACTCGCGGCGCAGCTCGGCGGTCGTGCGCTCCGCGTCACCCGGCCCCAACGTCCTCTGTATGTCCACATGCGACCCGGCCGCCGCAAACTCCGCCGCCACGCGTCCTATCTGGCCTTCGGAGAGGCCCCGGCTTGAAAAGGGATTTGTCACCAGAAGATACAGCGGCATAATCTACCCTCTTGCTGCGAACTGACACGTACTACTATAACGCCGGCTTCGCGCCGAACAAAGCCTTTTTGCACGCCTAACGCTGTAGTTGGAGTATCCCGGACCCCTCGCTGCCACCTCGTATGCTAATGGCATCGGTCGAGAAATCATATATGAATTCCCTGGCCTTCTGGCTCTGAGCATCGTCAGTCCAGATAACTGCGCTGTCGCCCTTGAGAATGCCACGGTTATTCTTGCTCTGCCACTCGAACGTGTCGCCTTTGGCCTCGGCAACTCTTTTTGTGCCGCAGTACTTCACGTAGACATCCCCGGACAGAAACGCCGACTTCGGCTCCACGCGCGAAGGCCTGAATGCCGTCCCCGGCTCAAATGGATCTGTCTCGAACTGAAGCGTCAGCTTTTCAGCAGTAAAAGCGTCTTCGGCCCCCGACTGCGAGTCTCGTTTGACGCCGTCCACGCCGCCGTCCATGGTAAGCATGCCTTCCCCATCAGGAGTTACCTTGAG
>CALMGO010000684.1 GCA_937863625.1 uncultured bacterium | reverse complement strand
CCGCGCTTATCGGGGCCACTTCGGCGTCTATCGCTGCCGTTAACCTCTGCAAACCGTCCTTAGCCCCTGCAAGATCCATCTTGTTTGCCGCAACGAGCACTTTCTTTGATGACACTCCATGCCCGTACGATTCGAGCTCCCGCCTGAGTGTTTCATAATCCTCTGCAGGGTCCGGCGCCGCAGCGTCCACAACGTGCACCAGGCATGTCGTGCGCTCTATATGCCGCAGAAATTCATCTCCCAGCCCCACGCCTCTGTGTGCCCCTTCGATCAGCCCCGGAATATCCGCCACTACCAGTCTCCCGTAAGACCCGCTCTCAGTAACCCCCAATTGCGGGTAGAGCGTCGTAAACGGATACGAGGCAATCTTCGGGTGCGCCTCGCTTATCTTCGTCAGTAGCGTCGATTTCCCGGCATTCGGCAGCCCTATAAGCCCGACGTCCGCTATAAGCTTGAGTTCGAGCTGCAGTTCCCACTTCTCGCCCGGCACCCCCTTCTCAAACTCCGTCGGGACCCGGTTAATCGCAGTTGCGAAGTGCACGTTGCCTTTGCCTCCCTTGCCGCCTTTGGCTACGATAAGGTCCACATTCACGTCATCGAGGTCCTTGAGAACCAGTCCCGTACCTGCGTCACGGACTATCGTCCCTGCAGGAACCAGGATGGTGATGCCTTCCCCGTTTCTGCCATGCCTCTTGCCGCCTGAGCCGGGTACGCCGCTTGTTGCCTTAAAGAGCGGAATCCCCCCCAGGTGCGACAAATCCTGCACCGAGGTGGTCGTATGCAGCACGACGTCCCCTCCCCTCCCGCCGTCGCCGCCGTCCGGCCCCCCGTGCGGGACAAATTTCTCCCGTCTGAACGACCCCGAACCGTGCCCCCCGCCTCCGGCCTCCACCTTGATAGTTATTCTGTCGAGAAATGGCATAACGCGTCCTGTCTGAAATGAAAAAGGGGCCCGAAGGCCCCTGGAAGTTTACTGGTGCTGCCCTAATTATCCTGCGGGGTTACGCAGACCTTCCTGCTCTCGGTAAAACTTACCACACCGTCGCTCAGCGCGAAGAGCGTGAAGTCCCGACCCATGCCAACGTTGACGCCGGCGAAAAATTTCGTCCCCTTCTGCCGTACGATGATGCTTCCGGCGGAGACCCACTCACCGCCATACGCCTTGACGCCCCGCCTCTTGCTCTGGCTGTCGCGTCCGTTCCGGCTTGAACCCTGTCCCTTCTTATGCGCCATTGTTCTGCCTCCAGACCTTTATCAGGCCGTGATTTCCTTTATCCGGACGGCTGTATATTTCTGCCTGTGCCCCTTGCGCACTCTCGACGACTTCCTCCGCCGAAAGCTCACACCGTAGACCTTCTTGCCTTTCCTCTCGCCAAGCACCTCGGCCACGACCTTCGCGCCCGCAACGGTCGGAGCGCCAACCTTCACGCCCGCATCGTCGCTGTACAAGAGCACTTTTTCAAAAACAATCTCGCTTCCCGGCTCCGCGTTGTTCAAATCGATCTTGAGCACTTCGCCCTGGGAAACCTTTATCTGATTGCCTCTGTCTTCAATTACCGCGTACATTTCACCGCCTCCACGTGCACAAGCGTATCACGCAAAAAATATAAGTATACGCGTGCCGCGTCTGTTGTCAATAAAAGAAATGCCCTTTTTGCCCCTTTAACCCCCGTTTTGGCTCGCCCCGCTCCATTCCGTCCCGATGCCGGCCTTGTCGTAGCAGATAATTTTGGCCATGTCGGGAACCGCCCCGGGCAGTGCCTTTATCACAACCGCCTTGCCGGTCTTCTGCTCCACCTCGCTTATATCACGCCGACGGGCGTTGTTTATGTGGTTTGCGACTTCCTCGCTTACCCCCACCTCCGCCTTGACGCAGTCCTCCCGCGCGAGCGCCACCGTCAAAAGCCTGACGACGTTAACCCCCATGCTCTCGACCGACCGCACGAGCCCGGTACCCTTGCAGTGCGCGCACTCGAGGAAAAGCGACCTTCTTACCGACGGCCGCATCCGCTGCCTGGTCATCTCCATTATCCCGAAATCAGACATCTTGAGCACGCGGTATCGCGCCTTGTCCTTCTTGAGCGCATCGTTAAGCGCCCGCTCGACGTCACGACGATGCTTCTGATCCATCATGTCGACAAAGTCCACGACTATCACGCCGCCAAGGTCCCTCAGCCTCAATTGTCTGGCAACCTCGACTGCGGCGAGCATGTTCAGCTTGTATGCACTCTGCTCTGGATCGCTTTTCTCCCTGAATGACCCGCTGTTCACGTCAATCGCCACCAGCGCCTCCGCCTGGTCGATGACTATATACCCTCCCCCCGGCAGGTCTACGCGGCGCGAATAGATGCTCTCGATCTGATCCTCTATCCCCTGCGCGTGAAATAGTGGCTGGCTCCCCGCGTGAAGCTTGACCCGCTGCGTATACCTCGGCATAACCCCGCGGAGGAAATCCACCGCCTGCTTCTTGACCGTCTCGCTGTCCACCACGATCTCGGATGTGTCCGGAGTAAAAAAGTCCCGTATCACGCGCGTGACCAGGTCGCTTTCCTGAAAGATCAACGCCGGCGCCTTCGTCTTCTTTACCCGGCTGTTTATCACCGAATGCAACCGCATCAGGTAGTTAAGATCCCTCTGCAGCTCGCGCTTCGTCCGCCCCTCGCCTGCCGTGCGGATGATTACGCCCATATCCTCAGGCGTATTCATCTCCTGGAGTATCTGCTTCAGCCTTTCACGCTGAGCGTCATCCTCGATCTTCCGGCTGACTCCGTGACGCTTGATATTAGGCATGAGCACGAGAAACCGTCCGGCAAGGCTCAAGTAAGTTGTGAGCGCTGGGCCCTTCGTTCCTATGCCGCTCTTGGTGACCTGCACCAGAACCTCCTGCCCGCGTCTCAACACGTTCTGGAGACGGGGGAAATGCCCGGAGTGTTCCTTCTTCGAACGACCCAGTTTGATGTAATCGTTGTTTACGTCGCTGACGTGCAGAAACCCGTTGCGTTCCAGGCCGCAGTCGATAAAGGCCGCTTGTATGCTCGGCTCTATGTTCTCGACGCGCCCCTTGTAGACGTTGCCTACATGATGCTCCGACGATGCCCGCTCGATAAACAGTTCTTCAAGTTTGCCGTCTTCCACCACGGCGACCCGGCATTCCTCCGGGTCGGTCATATTGACCAGCATTTTTCTCGACATG
>CALMGO010000683.1 GCA_937863625.1 uncultured bacterium | reverse complement strand
TCGAGCACAACGGCATGTTTGGCGAATACCTCGGCATGTGGGCATATGCCGAGGTCGGCGCGGTCGGCATGAACGGCGGGACGCTTGTAGCCGAGGTGCGGTTCAGGGTTCCTGACGGCGACGCGGTCAAGCCCCCGTCAAACGTCCAGGGCGTCTCGGGGCCGGATGGCGCGGTCGTGCTTTCGCAACAGGACATTTCAGCGTATGACAGCGCCAACTGGGCGCCTTTCAGGATTTTTGTGCCCTATATAGCTTTTGGCCTGCCGTCCGGCCCCCACAGGCTCATCATGACATACAAGGCCTCTTGTGGGGGTCTGGCCGCCGCGGCTGAGCAAGAGATAGACATTGTTGTGCCATAGACGCGCCCGCTAAAAGCGCAACGCGCAAATCCGGCTTGTTGGGGAGGTGTGGTGGCATGGTGGATGCTGGTCACAACCGTCGTCTTGCCTTGTTCGGCCTCGCCCGCACAGGTTACGTCGTCGCAATCAGCATGGTTGCCGCCCTGCTCCTTGCCGCGCCGCTGACCGGCCTCGGGCGCTGTGCCGACGCAGCACAGACAGCCGGGCAACTTTCGGTGCCAAAGCCGCCAGAGTTTACCGCCGAGGACGCCAGGACCCTCGCCGCCGCGCATGATAAGCTTATGGAGATACGAGGGCGGCTCGCCAATGAGAAGCTTTCCACCGACGAGGCCACTCGGCTGACCAATGAGGGTGTGCCGTTAGCGCTACTGACACGCAGTCTCGATGCCAAGAAAAAGGCTTGGGAAGTCTACGCCAAAGCGCAGGCTATTCCCATCGCCTCAGACCCGCAGTTGACGAAACTCTACGAGGCGCTCTTCGCGTACCAAAAGCTTTACCGAAGGCAGTTCCGCATGGCGCAGCCGGACGGCACGAGCGCGGGGCCCGAGCCGATGGGCCGGGAGTGGGAGGCAGTTGCCGACGAACTCGAGCCGTTCACGCGGCTGCCCATGACGGTCGGCAAGAAGGGCACGGCCCGATACGCGATGCGTGCGCTTCTCGTGCGCGGCGAGGCGCTGCTCTATGCCTCGGTCGCGTACTACCGGAAGAAGGAGACGGACAGACAGCTCGACTGCTACGCCAGGGGCTGCGCGGCGCTGGAGGCAGTCAGCCGCCCGACCGAGGAGGGTACCCCGGGGAAGGCGTGGATCGATCGCGAGCAGATGCTTGAGATGCCGGAACATCCCTATGCAGGCGCCGAGTTCGCAGGGGCTCACGACCCATCGCTATACCCGGCCGTGCGGCAGGTGGAATCGAGCGTCCGCGCGCGGCAGGTGCTCGCTGAGTTTTGTCCGTGGGGCGTCCGGACGTATGCCGCCCTCACTGAGGCCGGCATCTTCAAGGGGCTCGACTGGCGGATTCTCCAGCCCTACGTGGACGCGGACGCGGAGCCGGGTGAGAACACGAGCTGGCCGGACCGGTCGCTATTGGATTACTTTGCGGGCTACGGCAGAAAATACTTCTGGGAACACACACTACGTAACGGCCCGTCGAGCATCGAGGCGGACTTCGATGCATTCCGGGCGGGAGACTTCGAGCACCGCGGCAAGAAGATCAGGGTCAAGTGGCGCAACGCCCCCAAAGATGTGACGTACACTGTCTGGGTCGTGTCACCGATGATGTCCGGCACAGTGCTGTCCGACGTCGTGGGGTACGTGACGGACGCGGCGCAGTTATTTGCCGAAGGCTTCGAGGCAGTGGTCATAGACAAACTGCAGGACGCCGCTATTGCGGCAATCGACACCGAGAGCGATGCGGCCATTTTCACGAGCACGAGCACGATCGGAGAGTCCGAGACGGGCGACACCGCCGGCGTGACATACACCGCGCGGAGGCTAGGCGCCCCAATGGCACAGCTGGCAAAGGACAACGTAGAGGCGGTTCTCGGGATTGTGGAGAAGGGCGAGATGGAAGTCCTCTTCGAGAGCATCGATCCGAGGAGCGAGCAGGTCCATGACCTCGTAGGCAACCCCAAGACCTATGACGGTTCCGTCATCAACCCCGTCATCATCCGCGCTTATGCGACCGGTTGGGAGGACACCGGGGAGAACCGGTTCCCGCGCCAGTGGCACTACCTGAGGTACTACGAGTTCGATCCGCGGGCGCTATCGGGTCTTGACAATTACGACCTTTCGCAGGAAAGCGCGAGTGAACTGCCGGGCCTGAAAGGGTTTCTCGCGGACGAGGCTGCGGTTCAGGCCAACGCGTGGAGGCTGCTGCCCGACAGCCCCAAGCGTATCGGTACGCGCATGTACGTCACGGACCACAGTCCAGACATGCAGGAGCTTGAGATCAACGTCGCCAAGGACGTGCTTGACGAATGGATGAAGAAGGACACGCGCGACGAGGGCGTCGTAGGCGTCATCAGAATACCGGAGCCATATGCGGGAGAGTATCTTATGGGGCCCCTCAAGGCGGACGGCAAGGTCACGCTCGGCTACGCGCTCGTTAACAGGCGTGCGGGGCCGGACGCGCCGTTTGTCGCCAAGGTCGCATGGCACGCGCGGCAAACCCTGCCAACCTTGTTCAGGCAATACCAGGTGCGCATCCTCGTCTGCAAAAAGGGGCACGATGTTGTGACCGGCAATCCCATGTACTACTACAACGACCGGGAGGCATATGAACTGGCGTCGTTTCCGGTGAGGTTCACGCCAACGAAGGGCAATCCCGCGACGGGGAAGCTGCGCGGTGACCTTGGCGGCGAGTCATACAAGGGGGTGGTCGTCATGGCGCAGACTTACGGGGCGCCCACATCGCCACGCGCTGCTGAGGCGCCCGCGAGCGCAACACCCATGCTGCCGCGTGTCATCAGCATCGATACGTCCTTCATGAAGGACGGCGTCGTCAGCGCGGGCAACAGCGCGGAGTTTGCCTTCAAGGCGTACCTCACGCCCTGCGAGCCGGGAGACTACCACGCTACAGTCCAGATCGGGGCATATACATACCATGTGTGGGCTCGCGTCGACGGGCATGGTGCGTCGGCCGCATTCAGCGCGACGCTGCCTGCGCCGCCCGGGCGTAATAACGTCGTCGTTTCTTGCGACGGTGCGACGGCGAGCTTCATCCTTGAGAGGAACCTCGGCGAATCCCAACTCGACTGGGCCAATGGTGAGCTCGTCAAGGCACAGCAGGCGCTTAACACCGCCAGCGACGCGCAGTCGCAGCGATGGGCCATATCTTCCTTCTGGGACGCGCATGTCGATATGGCCTGGGCGCTCGTTTTGGCGGGGCAGTACGACCAGGCCAAGCAGTACGCCGCGGCGGTCGTACAGAAGGGCCCTCCTGCGCAGGCATTCAGCGACAACGCAAGCGCGACTTCGGCCTGGATGGGAATACGGGAAAAGGCTTTCGAGAGACTGATGGATGCGGCCTATTACTCGGGCGACAGCGTTACGATGGGGTTCGCCGCAACAGGTTATGTGAAGGAGTCGACCGACAGAATCCTTTACGAGAACGCAAATGATATGCACTCGGCCGCCATTATCGCGGAGCATCCGCTGTACATCTCGACCAACTATGCCAGGGCCATCAGACTGGCGATTGCCGCCGGCGCCGACGCGAGTGTGCTGGAGCAACTCGAACAGGAGTACTTGTCATGGAGAGTAAGGGCGGGGTTCAAGTTGCCGCAATATGACAACAATCTGATTTACCACGGCCCGAGAGGAGACCGGCCATGAGGATCCGAGTTGGAATCGCACTTGCCGCGGCGGGGCTCGTATTACAGATGTGCCTGGGAGCAGCGGCACAGGTGACGATGACGATAACGTCTCCCTCCGAGGGGCAAACCGTTGCCCGGCCGTACTTCAGGGCGCGGCTCACCGGCGTGACGGAGCTCGTGGTCGTTCGGGTCGACTTCGCCGGCACGACGCACTTCATCATGGTGAGGCCGGTTCCGCCGGACACAACGACGAGGCCTGGGCAGCGGGCGGTTGAACCGGGGGCGGACGATTCATGGCTGCCGATCGTGCCGGGCAAGCAGGAGCTCACCGCCTCGGTTCTCTCCGTGAAGGGCAAGGAAATCGTCGCGAAGCAGCGGGTAACGCTCACGGTCGCGCCGCAGAGCGACGCGGAGTTGGCTCAGGGGATATACGGATTCAACAAGATATACAGCATGCTCAACGGCGCGGCAAACACGGCGCGCGAATCGTGGGCCAACTTCTGCACCAGCGTCGATGCGGCATCGCGCAGCAATACCGGCGAAAGTTGGGAGGCCGTCCGTTACCAGGCAAAGCTTTACATGGCCACGCGGTCCGATGAGTTTCACGCGCGCACCAGGGCTTACGCGGAACTCGCCGATATCTATGTCAATGCCGGTCGGCCGGCCGACGCGATGCGCGCCGCCGAGGAGGCCGATCGCATATACCGCGCTGAAAGACTTAACACCTCCTCGGGTGAGTTCTTCGGAGGGTTCCCCGTCATCTACGACCCGCGCCCTGCGCAGAACGTAGGCAGCCCGGCGCACTTCGCGTGTTTGGCGCGCCTCTACGTGATGAAGGGCGATCTCGAAACCGCATGTTCGTGGTACCAGAAGGCAATCGACTTCCAGAACGCGCAGGCCGAGGCCGCCCACCTCGACGCAGGCGCCAGGCAGCGCTGCAGAGACGAGGCCGGCGCGACATACCGGCAGGCGGCGGGAATCGTCTTTCTTCTCACTAATGACATGACGAGATATCAGCGATGGATTGACGCCGCGAGTTTGACCTCCGCTGGAAATGCGAGCAACAGGAGCGGCGTGAACCTTCTCAATCAGTAGGCGCTGCGCCTAACCGGCGGCGCGCCGCAGCGCCGACATGCTATGAGGTTGCCCGGCTGCCCCTGCCGCCAGCTTTCAGGCGGCGCCAAAGGAACAGCGCGTGAAAGCGCAGCGGCGTCCGGCGCGCAGAGGCTCCATTTACCCTTGACAACCCCGCCGACGGGGCTACAACGGTGAGGGATTTACGGCGTGGAGAACGCCGCATGCCGTCCGTGCGGTGGCCATGGAGGATGAAGGGTGATGGTCGCTGGGAAACCGCGGATCCAATCTCCTATCCAAGAAACCGGGTAAGGGCGATGCCTCAGAAGTGACCTGGCGGCTTTGCTGTTGATGCGTTGCTCATAAATGTCCAATTATCAATGGAGCTCTGCAAATGACGCTTTGCGTACATGACATCAACGAATTTCTCGGCAACAGCGTGAGAAGCGACCTTATCGGCCCGGAACTCTGGACCTCGACGCTGGGCGGGGCGCCAGCGGATAACGGCGAGGCGGCAATCATTGTCTCCGGCCAGCTTCCATACCACGCATGGAAAGCCCCCACGCCGGGGCTCTCCGGCAGACTCCACATCGCGCATCAAACCGACCTCGAAAATGTCGCATGCCTTGAGATAGCTGAGATACAGGCAGCGGACTCGGACGCCCGGCAGGTATCCATGAAATTCATGCCGATGAGAAACGAATGGACGCCCGCCCGGCAGCGCACGTGGTACCGGAGTCTCCCCGCCGGATTGAAAAATGAATTTCCGATTCTTGGCGGAACCACGCTTAAAGAGACAAAGTGCATCACCGCAGATAATGTCTTTGTGGCGGAGGCGGTTATCACCAACACTACGGGTTTTGCGCGAACGTATGAACTCACAATCGCCACACCGATCGTCTTTGCTCAGGGGACTTCCACCTCCCCTTCCCTTTTGGCCGGACCCTTTAATTTCGTCAATGTGCTGATGGGCACGAAGATGTCGTGGGATATCCATGCCGCTCTGGCCACGACGCTGCCAGCCGTGGCGCATCAAATCACCCTGCCCCCCTACGGGAAGCTCGCGTTTCGCTACGGCTTTGCCATGGATGCCGGTTCGACCGCAGCGGCGGTCGCCAAGGTCCAAGGTGCGCTGGCGGACCAGGATGTCTTTGACCGGAATGTGAATGCGTTTAATTCCTGGTTTGTCGACAAGATCCCCACCCTCAACGTGGATGATGCCGACGTCCTGAAGATGTATTACTATCGATGGTTTGTCGTCTACCGCAGCATGCACAATCCGAAGCGGATTCTCCCCGGGCATCCTTATCCGCGGCCTGCCATGTACGAAAGCCCGACGGGCGGCTGGTATGGCTGCGTAATCGGCCTGCCGGTCCCGATGCAGATACAGGAGGCGGCCTGGCTGCGAGACCCGGCACCCGGGCAAAGTCAGATCCTCAACTGGTGCGAGGGGGTCATCGGTTACAATGCCCCTCGCAAAGACGCTTACATCCAGTTTACCCCCATGTCCATATGGCGCTTTCTCCAGTGCCACCCTGACAAGGCCATGGCGCAGTCGGCCTTTGAAAGCATTCGCGACTACGCGCTCAATAAGGTGGACAACCGATTCGACGTGCTCCCCAGCCAGACCAGCAGCTGGCCTACAGGGGCGGAGTACCAGCCGAACTTCTATCAGTTCACAAGTCCGCAATGGGACTTTCGTCACGACAAGGAATTCGCCAGGAAATACCCCGAACAGGGCTTCACCTGGGCCACGGTCACGCGACTTGACACCGCGGGATTTGCCGCAGGCAATCTCTTGGGTGCATCGAAGATCGCCGCTTATATCGGCGACAACACCAACGCGGATTTTCTTGCGACGGGGGCGGCGGGCCTTCTCGATATTTTCCGGAAGAAACACTGGGATACCCGGCTGGAACTCTTTCTCGCGTGCGACCCAGCCACCGGGGAACTCGCCGACCAGGCCGCGTGCTACGACAGCTTTGTCCCGTATATGTGGGGGATGATAAAAGAAAGCCGTTACCTGGCGGCCTTTAAGAAATTTGCCGACCCGGCGTGGTTCTGGGATGAATTTCCGATCTCGACGGCGGCCAAGACCTGCCCGATGTATTTCGGAGGCAACGCGTTGGTCGGACCGGCCTTTGCGTCAATGGAAAAGCCGCATTATTACGGATGCAGTTGGAACGGGCCGACCTGGCATTACAGCAACAGCCTTGCCGCGGAAGCATTTGGACAGGCAGCGCTCGCGGAACGGGAATGGCGCGCGGCGTGGCTGGAGTACTTCCGGCTCTGGACCGAGATGCATTTCCAGTATGGAGACCGCAGCGTCCCGCGCGCATGCGAACACCACCGGCCCGAAGACGGAGGTCGCTGCGCAGCGACGACGGACTATTTTCACAGCTCCTGGATTGACCCATTTGTGCGCTACTGGTGCGGCGTCCACGTGTCGGACGATTTGAAGACGGTCACCTTTGATCCGTTTTACACCGGGAGCTTTACGATACGCTCCCTACCCGTAGCCGGCGTGGAGCTGGAGTTTGAACAAGTCTTTAACGCAGGTGACGGTTCGCGGGTGTTGACTGTCAGGGATACCAAAGGCATGACGCTGGCCAGCGGAGATAAGCTCCTGAAGGTAAATCTTCGCTAACCGTCCCCTCACGGCCTGAGGGGGGCTCTGCGTTGACCACATGGTCGCGGAGAGGTCCGCGATAAGTCTATAGTCCCCAGGCGGAACTCCTTTCGGACGGTTTTCAGCACGGCTGAATTCGTAAACCGCGCAGCGAGGCGGCAGCGTCATTGGCGATTGACACCGTGTACGGCGCCATGTCTAATGGTGACGGAGTCACGCGCAAATTCAACGACAAGGAGGCGGTTATGCCTAAGGCACCAACGGCTGCATGTCTGGCTCTCTTATCTATTCTCTTTTTGGGCTGCGCCTCCATGAACGCTGCGCCGACAGGGGCGGAGTCGGCGTCCGCGCGGGGGGCGGGGACGGTGCACAGGGTCAGCACATACGATGAACTGAAACAGGTGCTCGAAACGCAAGTTCAGCCGGGGGACGTCGTCGAGGTCGAGCCGGGAGTATACTACGCCACGAGTTCGCGCATTACCGTCGGCAACAGCGGCACGCCTGAGCGGCCTATCATCATCCGCGGAATCATCAAGGACGAGCGCCGTCCTGCGATAGACGGAACCCGCACGAACACCAGCCGCGGGCTCATCGTCTTTCCCGTCGGGTCACACGACATCATCATAGAAAACATCGAAGTCCGCCACGCAATCGGCAGCCGCCACGAGTATAATCTCGCGGTCGCCAAGCCAACAAGCGAGGCCGTCGACAAGGGCACGCCAGGCGTCGGGCAGGGCGGGACGTCGGCGTCCGGAGAGCGCACGTACGGCGTCAACGCGGGCGGGATGTTCTTTGAAGGGGAGAATATCACAGTCCGGAACTGCTTTAGCCATCATAACGAGGACGGCTGGTTCGCGACGCGCGACGCGGACTATATCCTCATCGAGAACTGCGAGATCGGCTGGAACGGCACGGCTTTCCAGGGGGAGCACAACGCGACGCACAACTTCTACTTTTGCGCGCAGCACCAGATGGTAAAGAACTGCTACATCCATGACCCGCGCGACGGGCAGAATTTCAAGTCACGCGGCAACAACACAATCTTCGCGTTTAACTGGGTCGACGAGGATTACGCGTACTCGATCGAGCAGGCGTCCAACGGTTCGCTTAACACGCTCTGGCTCGGCAACGTGGTGGCCAAGCGCACAAGCGAAGGACTGTGGCAGGGGCGCGTTTTCGCGGTCGGCGACGGGTCAGGTGTAGTTCACGGGACGGTGGTGGCCGCCAATAACACGTTCGTGACGTTTTTCCCGCGCGACCATTTTGCTTTCACATTTCCGACGGGAGACGCCAACGTCGTGCTCATCAATAATGTCTTCGCGGGGCCGGCGGAAGTATTTGCCTATCACAACGGGACGGGCACGATTACCGGCACGAATAACTGGATAAGGAAGGGCACCAAGGACGTTCCCGAGGGGCTCACAAATACCGTCTATGGAGACGACCCCGGGTTTAAGAATTACTCCGCTTTTGATTTTACTCCGGCCGCGGGCTCGCAACTGGTCGACGCAGGCGCATCGAGCGTGAAATACTCTGAGGCGCTCGCGGTCGTCCTTGCCAATGCGGCCTCAGGGACCGAAGCAAAACCTTCGGCCCCCTATCTCAAGGCGCTCGAAGACGTCAAGGCAGCGCTGCCCAGGTTTGAGCCTCTGGTGAAAGACCACGGCTTCAGACCGCGCCCCGCGGCGGGAACGCTCGACATCGGCGCAATCGAAGGAATCAAGACGGCCAGGTAGTCTGAGGAAGAGAGTAATATGCCGAACGAAAAAAGTCCTTTTTATGAACGCTACGTAGAGGAGCCGTTTGTCCGGGAAAATACGTTTCGCGGCAGGGAGGCGGACAGGTCGTTTCCGGCGAACTTTCCCGAGTCACGCGCCGCGCTGCCTGCGCCGTACTGGGAGGGGCACGACGATGCTATCGAGTGCTACTGGAAGGTGTGGGACCTTGCGTTTCGCAACCTGACGCGAGTACACAAGGGGAACGGATTTGTCGCGCCGTATATCGACACGGCTTTTAACGACTGCCTCTTCATGTGGGACTCGGCGTTCATACTCATGTTTTGCCGTTATGGAAGGCGGGCATATGACTTTCAACGCACGTTAGATAATTTCTATGCGAAGCAACATCCGGACGGATTCATAACGCGCGAGATAAGGGAATGGGACGGGGTGGATCAATTTCACAGATTCGACCCAGTATCGACCGGGCCGGATATTCTCGGGTGGTGCGAGTGGGAATATTATCTTAACTTCGGGGACAAGGCGCGGCTTGCGGAGGTATTTCCAGCACTGGCGGCGTATCACAGATGGATGCGCAGGTATCGCACGTGGCCGGACGGGTCGTACTGGTCGAGCGGGTGGGGCTGCGGGATGGACAATCAGCCGCGAGTGCCGGCGGGCGACGATGAGCGCTGGCAGCACGGCCACATGTCATGGATAGACGCGACGGCGCAGGCGGTGCTCTCGGCGCGCATGCTCGTCAAGATGGCCGAAGTCCTCGGCAGGGGCGCGGAGGTAGCCGACGAACAGGATGAAATAAGGCGGCTCACCGAGTACATGAACCGGTTCATGTGGAACGAAGAGATGCAGTTTTATGCGGACCGGTTTCGCGACGGAAGCGTCAGCGGGACAAAGACGATAGGCGCGTTCTGGACACTTCTGGCGCAGGTGGCGACGCCCGAACGAATCGAGGCTCTCGCAACGCACCTCGATGACAGTAACTCCTTCAAGAGCGCGCACCGTGTGCCGAGCCTGTCGGTGGACAATGCGGTCTACAGCGCTAAGGGCGAGTACTGGCGCGGGTCCGTCTGGCCTCCGACAAACTATATGGTGCTTCGCGGGCTGACGGCGGCCGGGCTCGACAAACTCGCGGCGGAGATAGGCCGGAATCATCATAAATACGTCGTCGAGACGTACCTTGAGACGGGGACGGTCTGGGAGAACTACGCGCCTGCGGGCGTAGGGAGGGGCAGCGAGTCGAAGGGGGACTTTGTCGGGTGGGGCGGTGTCGGGCCGATTGCGGTCTTTCTGGAATACGTCATCGGGCTGAGGCCGGATGTGCCGGGCAACCGGCTCGTGTGGGACGTCACACTCACGGAAGCGCACGGGGTGAAGGCGTACCCATACGGCGCGGACGGGGTGCTGGACCTCGGTGTCGCGCGGCGGAAGAAGGCGACTGACAAGCCTGACATTAAGGTCACGAGCAAAGTGTCAGTGACGCTTGAAGTGAGGTGGGCGGGAGGGGCAGAGACAATCGAGGTGTCAGCGGGGCGGTGAACCCGGAGGGGTGCTCACGAAGCAGTCGCAACGCTTCAAGGCTTCGATATTCTCCGGCCAGGAGAGCATTTCCAATGCCGTTGTGAGACTGCACCAGCGGTATGAATCGTGTTCGGGGGACATGACCGGTTCCTGTGGGCAATCGACGAAAGCGACGAACAAGTGTTCTACGATTTCCCGGACACCGGCGGCGTACATGTCCCGCCATTTATCATCCAAGGG
>CALMGO010000682.1 GCA_937863625.1 uncultured bacterium | reverse complement strand
CTCCAACTATGAGGTCTCGTGCCCCAGCCAGATCAACAACAAGGGGCGGGTGGTAGGGCGCGCATTATACGTACCAACCAGCGCTGATGATCCACGGCAATTCTGGCAGTCTGCTTTTCTGTGGGAAAACGGGGTCATGACATTCTTCTACACAGGGGAAGCCGGGACGCCCATCCTATCTGAAGCCTGGGGGATAAACGATAGCGGGGAGATTGCGGGGGGGGCGGACGGCAGTGGGGCCATTTGGGACGGAGGCGTCATGACCGAGGCCCGGTCCACCGGAGGTACTGCCCCTACATGGAGGCTTGTGGACATCAATGAACGCGGAGAAGCCGTAGGCGCAGCGGGAGTGTCGGGGCTCAAGGCTTTCATCTGGCGTGACGGCGAGGCGCAATGGCTCCGCACTCCTGAGGAGATGTCGTCAAGGGCTGTGGCTATCAACAATGCAAGCGCCGTGGTCGGCTGTGCAGGAAACACGGGGGCCACGGCACATGCCGTTCTCTGGAAAGACGGCAGTATGATCGACCTTGGAACGGCGGGCGGCGACGCCTCCTGGGCCTTGGATATAAACGACAAAGGACAGGTGCTCGGACACGGGTATGATGCGTCCAGACAGATGAGGTCATTTCTCTGGGAGAATGGGGAGAGGATAGACCTCGGACGAGCCGACTACGTATCGTCCCGTGGAGACGACGGGCTGCGTTACGACGGATTTGTCTCTATCAACAATTCCGGTGACGCCGTCGGATCGATGTCAAGGATGTCAAGGACGAGGCTCAAGGATATCGTGCCTTTGATGCTGAGCTTCTTCGGGACACCGTGGGTGCGGACACGTCACCATGCGGCATGCATAAGGAAGGACGGCGTGGTATACGACCTCAATGACTGTCTCGTAAACGGCGACCCCGATTGGATTCTTGAATACGCGACGGCGATAAGCGACTCCGGGCAGATAGTGGGGATGGGTTACGGCAAGAACGGGCGCTACGGCTTTGTCCTGACGCCGGCAAATGGACAGGCGGCGAAGCTTCGCCCGCAAGGCGCTGCCGACACGACGTACAAGAGAAAAACCGGCAAGGACATCTGAAGCGTCGGGAGCAAGGGGAAAGAGACATTGAAGATATCAGTGATACTCGCGCATCCGGACAAGGGAAGTTTCAATCACGCATTGGCGGAGGCGGCGGTCTCCGAACTGACCGAGATGAGGCATGCGGTGTCCTTTCACGACCTCTACGAGGAGCGGTTTGAGGCGATCCTTCCCGCAGGGGAAATACCAAAGGGGGCAGACCTGCCGCCGGAGGTTAGAGCGCACTGCGACGAGGTGGCCGAGGCGGATGGAATCATAATCGTGCATCCAAACTGGTGGGGGCAGCCGCCTGCGATACTCAAGGGTTGGGTGGACCGCGTGATGAGGCCGGGGGTGGCATACGAGTTTGCGGAAGGCGACGGCGGCGAAGGCGTGCCGGTGGGCCTCCTCAAGGCGAAGGCGGCCATCGTTTTCAACACATCAAACACGGCGGAGGCGAGGGAGCGGGAGGTATTTGGTGAACCTCTTGAGGCGATATGGCGCTCGTGCATTTTCGACCTGTGCGGGGTGAGGGAATTTCGCAGGCGCATGTTCGGCGTAGTGGTGACGAGTACTCTCGACCAAAGGAAGGCATGGCTCGCGGAGGCGCGGGGGATGGTGCGGGAGTGTTTCGGCGGGCTGGGGTGAAGGCCCGCAGGGCAAGGCAGCGCTACGTGGACGTCCATGAAAAGGGGGCGAGGGGGCCGCAGTCGGGCGTTTCGCGCGGCTCGTCGGAAAAGTTAGCCACAACGCGGGTGCCGTCCTCAAACACTGTCGCCTGGAGAGAGCCGTCGGGAAGAATCGTCTCGTGACTTATGAGCGGCATCTTGCCGATGCGGCGGTGAAGGCGGGCGACGGGCAGCGCCAGTCGGAGCGCCTCGACGACCTCAGGGCTGTCGAGGTCGTAGCGGTAGATTTGAGTTCCAGCGAACATATCCCCCTGGACAAACGCGTACTGCGCGCCGAATGGCATGACGTTTGGCGGGTGGCCGGCGAGGGCGTCCTGTGCGGCCTGAAGGCGGGCCCAACCGCCGCCAAGGGGGAAATACCTTTTGCCGCGGCCGCCTTGCGAGCGGTGGTGCGGGTTGTTGTAGTTATCCACCTCCCACCAGTCATGAACGAGCGAGTCGTGGTACACAAGCGACGTCATCGGGACGGTATAGTAATCAGCGTGAACGGCCTGGGCGATCTTAACGGAGCCGATGTCATAGTCCGGCGAGGCATATCCCCAGAAACCCTCCGACGACACGACGAGCCCCCTATTGACTCCGGTGCGCAGGACCTTGCGCCGCCAGAGGGCGTCTTCGCGGCAGTCGAGCGGATGGTCGGGATGAAAGCACTCGGCCGTCCCGCGCGACGCGGTCACGTCAAAGTGATGCGCGGTAAAGCCCGCCATGCGCGCATCCTGAATGCGGTTTGAGAGCGGCACCTGGGCGACCGGGCAGGCGCGAAACCATTTCATGTCGTCGATCTGCCAACTGAAAGCGGCGTTACCCGAACGGTCGAGCAGGACGTCGGAGCCGTTGTCGGGGACGTCCTCGGTCCACATCCACGCGGCGGAGAGGTAGCCGAGTTCGTCGAGTAGCGGCAGGTGGCGGCGGATGTCGATGGGCGGACGGCCGCCCATCAAGAAACCTTCGACCATGTTTCCAAATGCGAGCGGATAGACAAACGCGCGGTCAAAGCCGAGGGTCTTCAGGCGGCGAAGCGACGCAGCATAGTCGAGCCGGTCGTCCTGGCAATACCCGATAAAGCACATGAGCGCGCCGAAGAGCTTGTCGAGGTTGGGGCGCGCGGCGATTTTCTCCTCCCACGTGACGAGACTGCCATGGTCGATCACGTATCGCCTATAGGAGAGACATATCGACGTGACATCCGGCGGCACGAACCGCAGCAGGACGCTTCGAGGATAGGAGAGCCGCCCGAGCGAAGGCTGGGCAACCGCCGAGGCGATAATCCGTCCGTCGGGCGTCTTTTCAAACCACACCTGAGCGTCGTGCTCGTCCTCGATGATGGCGAGGAGCGCGTCGGCCTCGCCGACGGCGGCGAAAAACGGCATTGTGAATCCGCCGTGCCCCTCGCGGGCGAGATTAAACGAAAACTCACGCCCGGTGCCCCTGTGGAAGATACCCTGATTTTTCGGAAGGGCCACGGGGAGAGCCGTCACGCCACGGGGGCGAAAGGCTCCGGGAAGGGAGCAGGCCGTGACGGTGGTGCGGTCGGGAAGCGCCGTCACGCGAAGGCCGGCGAAGGATAACTCGAAGCGAAGCGAGAGGACGCCTGCGGGGCCGCGGCGGGTGATGATGAGGGCGTCGTCACCGAGAGGCTCGACAGAGGCGGAGCGACTGTCAAAGGAAACGACGTGAAGAGCGTCCGCGTCGGCAGGCGCGAGGGAGAAACGCACCGGCGCATCGTGCGAGGAGGCGAGGACGGTATCGAGGTCGAGGTCCCAGCATGAACCGGTAGCGGTATTGGTCAGGGTGACACGGGAGGCGTCGGCGGCGACGTCCAAAGTCATCGCGGCACTATGTATGACCGGCATGCGAGGCCTCCGTAGTTGTTATTTCGCCTTGAGGGCGGCGGCGGCCGCTGAGTGGAGTTGGTCGATGACGGCCGGGCGCATCTCCGTGCGGCTTCGCCAGTCGACGCCGGAGAGGTACGGCGCGACGTCGACGGTTATGAGCGTCTCCTTGAAAAGACCGGCCTCGACAAGGGGCGCGCCGTCAGGGCCGAAGACCGCGCTGTCGCCGTAGCCGTAGGAGTCGCGCTCGGGCCAATGTCCGACGACATTGGAGCGGGCGACGATGACATTGTAGTGGGCGGCGATGCCGACGTGGTTATTTCGAACGAGAATGCGGTGCGAATCCATGCGGTCGCGGGGCAGGCCGTTGTAATGGGGGCTGAAGATAATGCGCGCGCCCTTCCAGGCGAGCGTGGCGGCGACCTCGGGGAAAGATGAGTCGTGGCAGATGATGACGCCGAAGGTGACGCCCCTGGCGGTAAACACCGGGAGGTCGTCGTCGTGGAACTGCATTAGATCCCAATCGGTTTCGGTGGGCATGGTCTTGGTGTAGTGACCGGCGACACGGCCGTCGGCAAGGATGGCCTCGGTGACGGCGAATCTCTTGCCGCGCTTTTCGGTGAGGCCGACCAGGGTGACGACGCCGCGGTCTGCGGCGCGGGCGGCCAGCGAGAGGAGGCGCGGGTCGTCGAGAGTCATGGCGGAGCTCTTCTGGATTTCAACTCCCATGCCGGACAAGAAGACCTCCGGCAGGCAGACGAAATCACAGCCTCTTTCGGCGGCCTCGTCGATGACCTTTTCGGTGCGGGCGATATTGGCAGGGAGGTCGCCGTCAACACAGTGCCCCTGGAAGACGCCGATTACCAGTTTGTCCATTGGGCAATCCTTTCGGTTTACGCGACATCTTGTGACCGCGCCATTATGACAGTGAGCGCCGGGGAAGACAAGGGCCGCGGAGAGGCAGGGGACGAAGTGTAGCGCACATGATTTGGAGAATGAAATAATCTTGCAGTCAAAGGAGAGTTTTTTATTTGACAGTGTTTGAGTGCGCTATAGAATATGCGCCGCGTTTGAGAAAGAATTGACATACACGGCTAGCGGAAAGGAGGTGCGATGATGAAGAAGAACGGACATGACAACCAGAACCATTGGCGCCTCCGGGACGCGCGGCCGTAGCATCGACACATACTGACTGACACACTTCGGCCGCAAGATGACTGCGGCCTTTTTTGTTTCCGGCATGCATCCAGCCCGCGGGCGCAAAGGCTCCAACCGGGCAACCATTATCACGGCATTCAGGGGAAGCACTCGTTTTGTTTTTGTCTTTTTTCGTCCCGCCGTACGCGACGAACGCGCCGGCACAGTTTGAAAGGAGGAGCGATTTGAGAAAGCAGGAAATCGATGTCAGCAATCACAGACCGTTAATGAAGGAGAAACACAATGTCGGTTCTAAGAGCAAGGGGGAACGCCATGGCCCGAGCCCTTGAGTGGCTCAAAAGTGGCGCAAAAGCGCTCGTTCGTTTCGCACCCTGCGCAGAGTTTGCCGCGCAGGAGAAACGGCGACCGGCGAAGGACTGCATGGACGAGGGGACGCTCTTTGTCGCGTTCCAGGCGGGCGAGATGCGCGTCGGAGGCATCATCATGAGCGGCATCCCCGGCGAAGTGCAGTACTTTGTGGTCTTTCTGTGAGGGAAGACGAAAGGAAAGAAGAGCCCCGCGCACATGCGTGGGGCTCTTCTTTTTTGCGGCAGAGGGGTCGGAGAAATGGGGACACAAAGCGGCTTTGCTGGCTATTATGTCCCCATTTCCCCGGCGGGCGGTGGCTAAGAATGGCCTTGACAGGAGAAATGGGGAGTTTTATACTCGTAAAGAGAATAAAATAGCCGCAGATAGCGTATAGCGATAGGCCAGTGGGGGATTAGCTCAGCTGGGAGAGCGCTTGGCTGGCAGCCAAGAGGTCAGGGGTTCGAACCCCCTATCCTCCACCATTTTTTTCGCGCCTATCGAGAAATGGGAGCCTAAGCGATGCGCAAGGCGGCATATCTGGGACGCACACCGGTTTTTGAAGTAATCCGCACCACCGCAGGTCTCGTTCTATTATCCTTACTTCTCCTCTTAACCACCTCCACGTGCTCCGGCCAGGAAAACGCTGTTGCAGGCGCGGCAGGGGCAAAGACCGTCGTCATCATCCCGGTGGAAGGATTTGTCGACCAGGGGCTCTTTGACAGTATCAGGCGCAGGGTCGAGGAGTCGAAGGCGCTCTCGCCGGAGCTACTCGTATTCAAGATAGACACGTACGGGGGCCTGGCGATTACGGCGATGGAGATAACAGATGAGATAGGCCACATCGAGGCTCCGCTGACGGTGGCGTACGTGCCGGTAAAGGCGTACAGCGCAGGCGCGATGATAGCGATGGGGGCCAAGCAGATAGTGCTGGGACCGCTGGCGTCTATAGGGGACGCTGCGCCGGTGGTGCCGACCGAGGAAGGCAGCAAGATACTCGGGGAGAAAGAGCAGTCGCCGGTCAGAAACGCCTTTCGCAAGTACGCGCAGGAGAACGGTTATTCCGAGGCGCTCTCGGAGGCGATGGTATCGCCGGACATAGAGGTGTCGGAGGTGACGTTCGAGGACGGCACGAAAAAGTTCATGACGGACACGGAACTGGCCGGCCTCAAGGACGCGGAGAGGTTCAAGATACAGTCCAAGCGCGTGGTCGTGGCCAAGGGCAGGATACTCACGATGAACGCCAAGGAGGCAAGCGAATACGGCTTTGCGCGGCACATCGTGAAGGACACGGACGAGCTCCTCTCGGCATACGACCTGACGGGCGCGACGGTGGCGACACTCGAAGTCAGCTGGAGCGAAAGTCTGGTGAGGTTCTTGAATAACCCGGCGGTGTCAGGGCTCATCATGATGGTGGGACTCGTGGCGCTTTATATGGAGTTCAAGGTGCCGGGGTTCGGGCTGCCGGGGACGGTGGCGATAATATGTTTTGCGACGTTTTTCTTCAGCAAGTATCTCTCGGGGATGGCGGAATCCTGGGAGATAATCATATTCATAGTAGGCGTGGTGCTTTTAGGCATAGAGATTTTTGTGATACCGGGATTCGGCATAACGGGATTTGCGGGGCTCGTGCTGATGTTTCTCGGGCTGGCGCTTGTAATCGTGCCAAACGGTATAACGACGGCGCCGGTGGACATGGACTTTCTCCTCAAGAGCGCGACGTACGTGGTGGGCGCGATGATAGGCGCGATGGTGTCGGGGATATTACTGGCGAAACTGCTGCCGAAGGTGCCTGTCGTGGGGCTATTTTACCTTGGCGTGCCTAAGCCTGAAGCGATAGCGCACAGGGAGGCCGCAGGCGTCACGAGCGGCAAGAACCTCGTAGGCAAGCGCGGCACGGCGATGACGATGCTCCGGCCTGCGGGGAGAGCCGTTATCGATGGAGAGATATTTGACGTCACTACGGAAGGCGACCTTGTCGCAAAGGACAATCGTATAGAGGTAATCGCGCAGAAGGGCAATAATATAGTCGTAAGGGAGACCCGGCAGGCGTGAGTTGTATTTCCCAACCGCGGGACATAAAGGAAAAGGCATGTCGATAACGTGGGTATTCCTGCTGCTGGCGATAGGGTTATTTCTGCTTCTGGCGGAGGTCTTTATCCCGTCGCACGGGCTTTTGACAGTGGGGGCGCTGGGGACGCTGGGAGCGAGCGTGTATTTTGCATTCGGCCATGGGCCGGCACTCGGCTTTACAGTCATAATCGTAGCAGTGATACTCCTGCCGCTGGAGATAGTGCTTGGCGTGAAGCTCTTTCCCAATACGCCGATAGGCAAGCTCATGATGCTCAAGCGCAGGGACAAGACGACCGACGACGACAGGGTCGGGGCGCAGGAGCTCGATCAGTACGTGGGCAAGACGGGCGTGACGCGGACGATGTGCCGTCCGGCGGGGATAGCCGAGATCGAGGGCAAGCGCGTGGACGTGGTGGCGGAGGGTATGATAATCGACGCGGAGCGGCCGGTGACGGCTCTGCGGACGGACGGCAACAGGCTGGTAGTAAGAGAGAAAGCCTGAAAAACTTCGACAGCTATCAAATGTGAAAATATAGGGACGTCCTCAGGAAAGGAGTCAAGATGAAAGGGCCGATAATTCTGGTTGTTATCGTCGCGGCGATCTTCGGCATTACGATATTTGCGCTCGTGGCGCAGTACTTCCGGCTGTGGATACAGTCGTATACGACGGGAGCGGGGATAGGGTTTTTCAACCTTATCGGGATGACGCTTCGCAAGGTGAGCCCGTCGGTGATAGTGGAGGCGCGCGTGACGGCCGTACAGGCGGGGATCGCGGATGAATTTACGATTCGCGACATGGAGGCGCACTATCTCGCGAGCGGGCGCGTCAGAAACGTCGTGGCGGCGCTGGTGGCGGCCGACCGCGCGGATATTCCGCTGACCTGGAAGCGGGCAACGGCCATCGACCTTGCAGGGCGCGACATCGTGGACGCAGTGCGCACGAGCGTCAACCCGAAGGTCATCGACTGTCCGGACCCCGCCAAGGGCAGGCAGACGATCGACGCGGTGGCGATGGACGGGATTCAGCTCAAGGCCAAGGCGCGCGTGACGGTGCGGGCCAATATCGAAAGGCTCGTCGGCGGCGCGACGGAAGAAACCATCATAGCGCGCGTAGGCGAAGGCATCGTGACGACGATCGGTTCGGCGGCCAGTTACAAGAGGGTCATCGAGAATCCGGATATGATTTCGCGGACGGTGCTGGCCAAGGGACTCGATGCTGGGACGGCGTTTGAGATACTCTCAATCGACATCGCAGACGTGGACGTAGGCGACAACGTCGGCGCGAAACTGCAGGCCGACCAGGCCGAGGCGGACAAGCGCGTAGCGCAGGCCAAGGCCGAGGAGCGCCGGGCGATGGCGTACGCGCGCGAGCAGGAGATGAAAGCGCTGACGCAGGAGAACCGCGCAAAGGTCGTGCTGGCCGAGGCGGAGGTGCCGAAGGCGATAGCGCAGGCTTTCCGCGAGGGGAACCTGGGAATAATGGATTATTACAAACTCAAAAACATCCAGGCCGATACGGACATGCGTTCGTCGATAGCCGAGCCTGGAGAGCCGCAGAAGTAGGGCGGGAGAATAGTCATGGAAACACTCGTATCACTGCTGGTGCCGATTATCTTCGTAATCGTCGCCATTATAAACATCGTCGCGCGCGTGAAGCAGGAGCAGAAGCGCGGCATGAAGAAAAGCGGCGAGGCCGAAGAGGATGAAGGCGCGGTTTACAAGGCGCGTCCTGAGGAGATAACGGCGTTTCTAAAGGCGATAGGCATCAGCCAGGGCGGCCCTCCTCAGGCCCCTGCCCAGCCGCCGCAGAGGCGAAGCGCTCCATCGGGCCTTACCGGCACGGTCATCCCGACCGCGCCACGGCGGAGGCAGGCA
>CALMGO010000681.1 GCA_937863625.1 uncultured bacterium | reverse complement strand
TCTATGTCAAAGGTGGCGGCGTGGAAGATAACTGCGTCGCCGACGCCCATCTTTGCGGCAAGGCCGGCGTACGCGCCTGCGGAACCACCGCCGACGACGAGCCCCTTTACATTTTTGCGGCCGGCGCGCTGCAACTCGGCGATGACCTTTACAAATATCTCGACGCCTTTGAGGCGGTAATTGTGCGCGACCAGAAGAAGCAGCACGGTATCGTCGGAGACGGAGATCTCCGTGCGGACGGCGGCGCGGTAGGCGAGGCGGTTTTCGGGGCGAAAGCGCCGGGTGTCGACGCCGTTATAAACGACATCAATCCTGTCGGCGGGGATGCCGTAGTGACGTTTCATGTCGGAGGCGACCATGTTGGAGACGGCGACGAGGCGCGGAGTGGGGTTTTGCTGGTAGATGATCGACTCGAGCTCGAGAAGCATGTCGCTTTTGGTATTCATCCAGCGGGCCATCTGCCGGAGGCCCTTTTGGATATGGGAGGGGCTGGACTCGAGCGACTGCTGGATGGACGCCTTCATGACGCCGCCGTGCGGGTGAAAGACTCCGAGTTTCATGATTCTCGCCATGGAGTGGACGACGTCATAGCCGCCCTCGGCGGCGAGTTCACTGGCCTCGGTGGCGAAGGAAAGCGCCCTTCCGGCGGCGGTGACGCCCTTTGTGGGGACACGGATCATGGTGACGCGCGCGGGCTCGTTGGTCCAGTCCTGGGCAAAGACATGCACGTCGTGGCCGTCGGCGACGAGACGGTCCACAAGGCCGGCGGTATAGGTCTCGGCTCCGCCGCGCCTGGGGTTGAAGTGCTCGATGACTATGGCGACCTTCATAGTGCCTGTCTACTCCGCTGGTCCATAGGCACTCCCTTGTACGCCGCCACAAGGAAGTTATCGACGTAAGTCCCGTATATTTATAACAAAGCGACCCCTTCCGGTCTACCAAATATGTGTCCGCCGGCGACGGGCGTCGTTGCCAACCGGAAGTTTCATACAGATTGTAAGGGAATTTCGGCGGGGTTCAAACTACAATCGGGGCTCGGGGAACACTTTTGGCGTGACGCCGTCTAACGGTTGGATACATTCCCGAGCAGACATCAAAGGAGGAAATCATGCGCGACAGGGGCACTGACGGCATTTCAAGGCGCGGCTTTTTCGCGGCGGCGGGTTCGGCGGCAGCGGCGGGGATTCTATTGGGAGGGGCGGATTTTTCGAGGCTGGTCGCTCAGGAGGCGGCCGGGACGCTTGTCATCCCTAAACGTATCATGGGGCGCACGGGCCTGGCTGTAGGCGTTATCAGCGGCAACGAGCAGATGCGCGAACCGGCGCTTATCAATGCCGCGCTCGAGGCGGGCGTCAACTACTGGCACAAGGGAGGCGCATACCTTGCCGACGCGGTGAAAAACGCCGGCCGGGAAAATATCTACGTCGAGATATGCCTGGACCCCTCCGGCTCGGTCGAAAAGGACATGGAGAATTTCAAAGGCAGGCTGGGAAACGGCCTCGAATACGCTGACTTTTACAAGATACACATAAAGTACGACGAACGCAGCGTGGAAGCGTTCGGGAGATTAAAAGATGAGGGGCTGGTGAAGTATCTCTCCGCGTCGTTTCACAACTACGACGACGCTATACGCAAGATCGAGTCCGGGGCGGTCGACCAAGTGCAGGTGTCGGGTTCGCCGACATCGGGGGCCAAACTGGCGGGGCTTTTGGAAGCGGCAAAGAAGGCCAACGTCGGCGTGCTTCTTATGAAGACGATGATGGGCGGGGAAAAGGGCTGGGCGAACGAAGACCTGAAGAAGGCGATCGCGCCGTACACGGAGACGGGATTGTCAACGCCGCAGGGGATCGTGGCGGCGTGCCTGGCCATGGACGGCGTGACGACGGTAACGACATCCTCCAAGACTATTGAGAACTTCACCGCTATAGCCGAGGCGGCGGCAAAGACGGTCGGGATAACCCCGGCGACGGTCATACCGACAACGGCGGCGGCTTTCTGCCGGGTGTGCGGCGCGTGTGACGGAGTGTGCCCCAACGGCGTGGCTGTGCAGGACATCATGCGCGCCGAGATGTACGCGCTGGGTTATCGCGAGGAGACGCGCGCGCGGGAACTCTACGCCTCGCTCGGCGAGAAAAGAAATGCATTGGCCTGCGGCGACTGCGGAGCATGCCAGAAGGCATGCCCCTCAAAGGTGGCCTCGCCGCAGAGGATAGCCGCGACGGGGAGGCTCTTGGCGTAAAGGAGCGATGGCGAGATGACGATAGCGGATTTCCAGCGCAGGATTGAGGATATCTATTTCGAGCGGGACAACGCCCGGGGGCTGGGCGGGACGTTCATGTGGTTTGTCGAGGAAGTGGGCGAGCTGGCGACGGCGCTGCGGGAGGGGGACAAATCGGCGGCTGAGGGGGAACTGGCCGATGTGCTGGCGTGGCTCATGACGCTCGCGAGCATTTCGGGAGTTGAGATGGAGACGGCCATCGCCAAGTACGGGGACGGCTGCCCCGCATGCAAAGAAACCCCTTGCGGCTGCGGGAATCCCAAGCCGTGAAGAGCGCGCGATTTGGAAGCGAGGCGCTCACGGTCGGAGCGCGGTCATGAAACGTGCATTGTTGCTGTTGGCTGCGGTACTGACGTGCGCAGGCGGCTGTGCTTCGACGCGGTTTGCCTCGGTCGCGATTGAGAATGCCGGCCTCGGCCTCCGGATAGAGAGCATTCGAGCGTCAGGAGTGTGGCGGCCCTCGTTTGACGGACACGGACTCGACGTCCAGGTCTGGGCCATACGGGACGATACTGACTATCGGCAAGACCTCGAACTCGAGCTGGACGGAGCGGCCAGAGTGTGCGCTGCCCTTGCCGCGGACGAGCGAGTCCTCGATTGGGCATACATTGACGTACATTTTGCAAACTGGTATCAGTCGGCTTCCCGCAAACCGCGAAGCGTAGCGGGCATCGCCGAGGTCATCGTAAAGCGCGAAACACTCATCGTACTTCGCAACCGTCACGCCCCTCCATCCGAGTACCCTCAATACTGGATATTTGTCAGCGGGTACAAGGACCAGCCCGACTCACAAGTGCCGCTAACGTGGGAAGGGGATTGGCGGTAATGCGCCATGAACCCGGTGTGGGGAATTCGCAGAGTACTTGAAGCCCCTGCCTGAGAAGCGTCAATGCAATCCCGCGCAATAACTTGGGTAGATGTCCCCCCGAAAGTATCCGAAAGCACCCCCCTTAACTGGTTATCTCATTTGACCCGGGTATATGGGAACTATTTTCTGTTGCTTATTGTTAGTATATATACTAACAATAAGCATATCCATAAAGTAGTTTCTTGGGATTTGTGGCTCAGTAAAAGTTTGCATCCTGTGTAATATATAGTATATATACTATATATTACATCTTTTCAGGCTGAGAAAGCAACCGATGGCTAACAGACGACTAACAGCGGCGAAAAAGAGCGTACAGAGTTTCTTTCAGGCCGGAGGGAGACAAGTAGTCACTAGTCGGGGGCTTGCGAAGGTCCTGCGCGACCATCGCCATGAGTGGGGAATTCCAGAGTCCGTAACCTTCCGCACCTTCATCGCTTTCCTGGTACAGAGTTGCGGGTTCGAAGTTGTACGGCTTGCGTTCCCGGCAAGAGCGACCACGAGATATCTTCACGGCACGCCATCGGTCTACCAGGTGGCCTTGTCGGTTGCTCCCAAGGGGTATTTCTCCCATTACACAGCCGCTGGAATCCTGAACCTCACCGACCAGATACCCAGGGTAGTTTATACCAACACCGAGCAGCCTCCGAAACGTTACGGCAACTCGCAGCTCACTCAAGGGAGAATCGATGGCGCCTTTCGGAAAAGCCCACGGCTGTCCAGGAGCACGGCGGACCTTGGCGAGTATAGAATCTGCCTCCTCAGCGGGATGCATACCGGTGTGGCCGGCGTCGTTACGAAAGAGGACGCAGACGGCGCGCCCATCCGCGTCACTAATATCGAGAGGACTCTCTTGGACATGACTGTGCGACCGTTCTACGCAGGCGGCGTCTTTGAAGTTCTGAATGCGTACAGGAGAGCGCGTCAGGAGGTCGATGTGGGGGCACTGGCAGGTCTGCTAAGACAACTCCGCTATACCTATCCCTATCACCAGGCTATCGGGTTCTACCTCGAGAGTTCCGGCGCATACTCTCGTCAAGAGATCAACCTTTTCCGCGAGTTCCCGTTCGACTACGATTTCTACCTGACACACCAGCTGGCTGACCCTGATTACATTGCCAAATGGCGGCTATATGTCCCAAAAGGGTTTTAGCGGCTTGCAGCAGTGCTCAAGGACATAGTCGAAATAGAAGTCAAAATCTTTGAGGGTATGGCCCGGCTTGAGGGTATCCCTCACGGAGTCGAAGTCGGGGCTGTGGTAAGCGCGGTAGTCGCAGATCTTCCCTACGAGTTTTACTGGGACGCGCTTCGCCGCGAATACGCTTTCAAACAGATGCTTGTTCTCAGCCCGGCGCAGATCCATCTTGAAACTGTTGCAGACCGCATGGACGTCAAAAAAGTCCCTTGCGCGGGCGGTACTTTGCCTCTCTATTCCCAGTGGCCGGCTGTATTCGCGCATCTGCTGACATATTGCTCTCATTTTCTCAAAGACGACCATCTCAGGAGTGTAGACATATAGCGTTCGGCCTTCCATTTCCCTGGGTCGCTTGAGGGCGCAGTATTCGTGCTTGCTGATATCTATCTTAAAGGTCTTGGTGCTGCCTTTGTCAAGGCTGCATGCCTGCAATCTGAGCGCCCTCGGATCGCCTTGAAGTTTGTCGTACCTCTCGCATTCGATGACTTTGAACTCCACCCTGTATCCGCCCCAGAAATGCTTCAGGGCGGCAGGGACCTGCGCCGGTCGCTTGCTGACTTTCACATCGAAAACATGGTAGCCATTGGCGGCGAAGGCTTCTCCGAGGACACGACGTATCCTTCCGCCGAGCGTCCGGCGCTCTGAGATTTTGAAATCAGTTGCGATGGAGAAATCCAGGTCTAAAGATGCACGCGTTGCTATGCCGTAGACGATGTCGAGGAGATTGCCGCCTTTCAGCACAAGCTCGTTGAGGAGTTCTGAATCGGAAAACATCGCAAGGATGGCAATCTTCTTGATCTCAGAAACCTGGTCGTTGAGCATGCGAACTTGCCCCTTGGAATACGAAGTGGAAGAACTCCATATGGAGAGCCCTTAATTGCGCGGTTATGGCTGTCGCCACTTATTTTCTCGCCGGAGCGTCAATGCAATCCCGCGCAATAATTTAGTAAGGTGTCCCCAATGGCGGTGAAATAAGCGGATCAAAGAAGTGGGCCTCCAAGGCCGATAGGGATTGTAGCGAGCAATCCTTCGCGCCAAAGGAGGCCCATGATGCCTGCAGAAAGAATCGTCCATGTCAATGTCACCCTTGAGGAAATCCGCGCCGCC
>CALMGO010000680.1 GCA_937863625.1 uncultured bacterium | reverse complement strand
ATCGCCAGTTCCTCCGCGGCCGACGGATACGTCACCTGGATATTAAGCAAGAACCTGTCCAGCTGCGCCTCCGGCAGGGGATACGTCCCCTCCTGCTCCAGAGGGTTCTGCGTCGCCAGGACAAAAAACGGCTCCGCAAGCGTATAGTCCTGCCCGCCTATCGAGACCTTTCTCTCCTGCATCGCCTCCAATAGCGCCGCTTGCGTCTTAGGGGGGGTGCGGTTTATCTCGTCGGCAAGGACGATATGGGCGAATATCGGCCCGGGGAGAAATTTGAACCGCCTTTGCCCGGTCGCCGGGTCGTCCTGGATGATTTCCGTGCCGGTGATGTCCGACGGCATGAGGTCGGGGGTAAATTGTATCCTGTGAAATTTGAGCGACAGACAACGCGCCAGGCTCGATACGAGAAGCGTCTTGGCAAGCCCCGGCACGCCCACGAGGAGCGCATGCCCCCGTGCGAATACGGAAATGAGGAGTTCGTCGATGACCTCCTGCTGGCCGACGATGCTTCGCGAGAGCTGCGCGAGTATCTTTTCGCGCGCGTCGCCGAGATGTTCGAGGAGTTCCCTGTCATCGCCGGGTATCGTGTCGCCGTCAGTCGTCATAGCGCTCGCTTTATGCCGCGCCCCCCGGCGGCTGTGAAGGGTTATTCTTCCTCTTCTTCCTCTTCTTCTTCCTCGCCGGACTCATCCGCATCGTCGCTGTCTTCAAGTTCATCACCGGAGTCGTCGACTTCTTCGGCCGCGTCTTCCTCTTCGACGTTCTCATCTTCGTCGTCGATATCATCGGCGCCTTCAGGGATACCGCCTGCCGCATCATCGACGGCGGCTTCTTCCATGACTTTCGCGACGGCGGTGACGCGGTCATCCTCGTTCAGCTTGATGAGGGTCACGCCCTGGGTATTGCGGGAGAGGGCGCGGATGCCCCTGACGGGGGTGCGGATGATCATGCCGGCCTCGGTCATGATCATGATCTCGTCGTCGTCGCGCACGTCGAGGACGGCGACGACCTTGCCGTTACGCGCGCTGGTCTGGATATTGATGATGCCCTTGCCCTTGCGGCCGGTTGTGCGGTACTCGGCCATTTTCGTGCGTTTGCCGTAGCCGCTCTCGCAGATGGTGAGAAGCGTCTCCTCGTCATCCGCCGAGACGACCCCGACGACGACGTCGCCCTTGGCGAGGTTCATGCCGCCGACGCCGCGAGTGGCGCGGCCCATGGAGCGCAGCTGCCGCTCGGGGAAACGTATCGCCTTGCCGTTCTTCGACGCAAGGATGATCTCCTCTTCGCCGTGCGTGAGGAGCACGCCCATGACGTTATCGCCCTTGTCGAGGTTGATGGCGATGATGCCGCCGCGCTTCGGGCGGCCGTAGGCGTTGAGCGCCGTCTTTTTGACGACGGCCTTCTCAGTGACGATTACGAGCTGCCGGTCGTCGAACTCGCGCACGGGTATCATGGAGGCGACGTTCTCGCCGGACGGCAGTTCGAGCAGATTGACTATGGCGCGCCCGCGGCTCGTGCGGGACATCTGCGGAATGTCGTAGACCTTCTGCCAGTAGCACTTGCCGACGCTCGTGAAAAACAGGATGTAATCGTGCGTCGACGCGATGAAGAGATGCTCGATAAAGTCGCCTTCCTTCGTGTCGGCTCCGGTGATGCCCTTGCCGCCGCGGTGCTGCTTGCGGTAGCTCGTGAGCGGCATGCGCTTTATGTATCCCTCGTGCGATATGACGACCGCGACGTTCTCCTCGGCGATGAGGTCCTCGATGTTAAAGTCCTCGACCGCGCCGATAATCTCCGTGCGCCGCGCGTCGGCGTACTTTTCCTTTATCTCGTAGAGGTCCTCCCGGATGATGTCGAGAACGAGGTTTTCGTCGGCCAGAATCGCCTTGTACTCGGCGATCTTCTCCATGAGCGCCTTGTACTCCTCTTCGAGTTTCTCGCGTTCGAGGCCGGTGAGCCTCGACAGGCGCATCTCGAGAATCGCGTTGGCCTGCAGCTCCGAAAGCTTGAACCGCGCTATGAGCCGCTCGCGCGCCGTCGGGACGTCGGGCGATTTCTTGATTATCGCCACGACCTCGTCGATATTGTCGACGGCTATACGCAGCCCCTCGACGATGTGCGCCCTCGCCTCGGCCTTCTCGAGAAGATACGCCGTTCGCCGCCGGATGACCTCCACCCTGTGGTCCCGGTAGCTCAGGAGCATATCCTTTATCGAAAGCGTCCGCGGCCGCCCGTGGTCCAGCCCCAGCAGGATGATGCTGAAGCTGTTCTGCAGCTGCGTGTGCTTGTACAGTTGGTTCAAGACTACATGCTCGTCCTCGCCGCGCTGAAGCTCGACCACCAGGCGCGACCCCTCGCGGTCGGACTCGTTTCTCACGTCGTATACGCCGGTCACCGCGCCGCTCTTGACCGCCTGCGCGATGCGCTCGATGATGAGGTCGCGGTTGAGCTGGTAGGGAATCTCCGTAAAGACGATGTTCTTCTTCGCGCCCTTCACCTGCTCGACGTGCGCGCGAGCCCTGACGACGATCGTGCCGCGGCCCGTGTTGTATCCGTCGAGGATGCCCTTTCGCCCGCAGATGAGCGCCCCCGTCGGAAAATCCGGCCCCGGCATCACCTTCATGATATCCGCTATGCTGCAGTCGGGTTTGTCTATCACCAGAAGCAGCGCCGTGCACAGCTCGCCTACGTTGTGCGGAGGTATCGACGTAGCCATGCCGACCGCGATGCCCGAAGAGCCGTTGGCCAGGAGATTCGGAAATCTCCCCGGCAGCACCATCGGCTCGGTGCGCGTCTCGTCATAGTTGGCGATAAAGTCCACCGTGTCCTTCTCGATGTCCTCCATCGCCAGCATCGCAAACGGCGAGAGCCTCGCCTCGGTATAACGCATCGCCGCGGGGGGGTCTCCGTCTATCGACCCGAAATTGCCCTGCCCCTCGACGAGGGGATACCGCATGACAAAATCCTGCGCCATGCGCACGAGCGTCGGGTATATGACCTGTTCGCCGTGCGGGTGATAGTTGCCCGAGGTGTCGCCGGCGATCTTGGCGCATTTGCGGTACTTGGAGCGGGGTGTCAGATTGAGGTCGTTCATGGCGACGAGGATGCGGCGCTGCGAGGGCTTTAGCCCGTCTCGCAGGTCCGGCAGCGCTCGCGCCACGATGACGCTCATGGCATATGAAAGGTACGAATCCTTCATCTCCTCTTCGATGAGGAGTTCGCCTATTTTTTCGCGGTTGTTCAGTATCTCTGGAATTGTTCATACCTCCTAAACACATTCGCTAAATCTGACCTCATGCACCACATCAAATAGGGAAACACTCGGGGCTTCAAACGGAGCCTCGCCTGGTGCACATCCAAGCCTATGACTTCGTTCACTGCTGCCACCGTCTTGCTGTAAATATTCTTAGCATCTCGGCGCACATTACTGAGGCTCTTAGAGTAGCTGTGGTAATAGACAATCCTTGTTCTATGGATACCGTCGAGCGCTTCATAAACACCATTAGCAAGTAACGATTGCGCACCGTTCAGTCCGAACTTCCTTCCCTGCCTAGGCCTACATCTGCCGCTGAGGACTTTTAGCCGCTTTGCTTGCCGACACCGCGCAAAGTCATCGACGAACGAGGCGCGATTTTCCCCTTTGCGCACAATCAGCTCGTGAATAAGCATCGCTAACATTTCCCCGATCATGCCACACAGCGCAATCGTGCCCAGATAGTTGCCCATAACGTAGTCAACCCACGCCGCATGCAACGGGCCTGTTATGTGGGATAGCATGTTAGGCTGTGCGGGTACCGCGATAATCCTCGATCGGATTTCCTCCGTCTCTTTGTACCGGGCACGAATTTCCCCCAAGGTTCCCGCATCCGCAAACAGCCATCCAGCGATCTCGTTCCACGACGCCGCTGGCAATAGATTCATAGCCGAGCGGTCAAACCAAGGGCGTTCGCCGTCCCGTGAGAAATCCGGTGTCTTCAGCGATTCTTCCGTCACGCTGGTCTCCTACACGTCGAGCGCCCGCACCTCGAGCGCATGACGTTCGATAAACTCGCGCCGAGGCGCGACGTTGTCGCCCATGAGCATCGTAAACATCCTGTCGGCCTTTACGGCGTCTTCTATCTTCACCTGCATCAGAGTTCGCAACGCCGGATCCATCGTCGTCGTGCGCAACTGCTCGGAGTTCATCTCGCCCAGGCCCTTGTAGCGCTGCACGTCCACGCCCTTCTGGCCGAGGTTTCTCAGCCCCGACAGTATCTCGCGGATGCCGTCAAGCTCCACCGTGTTGTTGTCGCAGGCGATGATGTAGTGCGCCTCGTGCTTTTCGCGCGTGCCGCGCTTTGAGAAAAACGTCGCAAGGTCGAGCCCCGCGTCCGCGAGCGTGGAAAGGTCCTTTTCTATCGCCTTCCCCTCGTGAATCTCGATATACGTCTCGTCGGCCTCTTCCTCTTCTTCCGTGCGCTTGGAGAGAATCCTGCCGAGTTCCGCCTCGTCGAGCGCCAGTTTGCCGCCGCCCTTTGAGTAAACCCAGTAGCGCGCGGTGACGCCCTTGGAGAGATAGTAGTCGATCACCTCCCGGAACGGGACGCCGCGGCGTTCGAGCACGCGATGCACGTCTTCGAGCCTCACCAGCGTCTCCACGAGCGACCTGAGCGCCTTCTCGTCGAGCGTGAGTTTTTTCTTGCGGCCCTTGCCGTTCAGCTCCAGCGTCGCGCCGTCAAGCCCGAGGTCGATAAGCACCTTGTCCATCTCTTTGTCGCTGAAGACGTACTCCTCGCGGCTGCGGCGCTTCACGCGGTAGAGCGGCGGCTGCGCGACATATATCCGGCCCGCGTCGATAAGCTGCACCATGTGGCGAAAGAAAAACGTCAGGAGAAGCGTCCTGATGTGGCTGCCGTCAACGTCCGCGTCGGTCATGATGATGACCTTGCCGTAGCGGAGGTTCTCAATATTGAATTCGTCCGCGCCTATCCCGCAGCCGAGCGCGGATATGATCGTCCGGATTTCCTCGTGGTTGAGCATCTTGTCAATGCGCGCCTTCTCGACGTTGAGGATCTTACCCTTGAGCGGCAGTATAGCCTGAAACCGCCTGTCGCGCCCCTGTTTTGCGTTTCCGCCGGCCGAGATCCCCTCGACGAGAAATACTTCGCTTGACTCGCGGTCGCGCGTCGAGCAGTCGGCGAGTTTCCCGGGGAGATTGCCGCTCGCGAGCGCGCCTTTGCGCCTCGTTAGTTCGCGCGCCTTGCGCGCCGCCTCCCTGGCCCTGAGCGCGAGGATGGCCTTTTCCGTTATCCGCCGCGCCGTGGACGGGTGCTCTTCGAGGTACGTCCCGAGCGCTTCGTTTACGATCGACTCGACGAGCCCCTGGACCTCGCTGTTTCCGAGCTTGGTCTTCGTCTGACCCTCAAACTGCGGGTCGGGGATCTTCACAGAGACGACCGCGGTGATGCCTTCGCGCAGGTCGTCGCCGGTGGGAGTCTTGCCTTCCTTGATGAGGTTGTTGTTCTTGGCGTAGTTGTTGAGCGTGCGCGTGAGCGCCGAACGGAAACCCGCCAGGTGCGTGCCGCCCTCGATGGTGTTGATGTTGTTGGCGAAAGAAAGAACCGTGTCGGCGTAGCCGTCGTTGTACTGCATCGCGACCTCTACGGTTATGCCGTCAGCCTCTTTCTCGAAATACACGATGTCCTTGTGAAGGGGGTTCTTGCCTTCGTTGAGGTATTCGACGAAGGCCTTTATCCCGCCGGAGAACATGAACGTTTCTTCGCGGCCGTCGCGCTGGTCCTTGAGCCCCACGGTGATGCCCCGGTTCAAAAACGCCAGCTCGCGCATCCTCGTCACGAGCGTGTCGTAGCGGATGACGCCGTCGGGGAAAATCTGCCCGTCGGGCTTGAACGTTATCTTCGTGCCGGTCTTCTTGCTCTTGCCGACTTCGTTGAGTTTGCTGACACATGCGCCGCGCTCGTAATCCTGGTGGTATATCTTGCCGTTGCGGTGGACCTCCACCTCCAGCCACTCGCTCAGCGCGTTTACTACCGATATGCCTACGCCGTGAAGCCCGCCGGAGACCCGGTAACTCTTATGGTCAAATTTGCCTCCCGCGTGGAGCGTCGTGAGTACGACCTCGAGCGCGGGTTTCTTGAGCTCCTTGTGCATGTCGACGGGTATGCCGCGCCCCTCGTCGATTACCGTCACGCTGCCGTCGTCGTTTATCGAGACGTCGATGCGCGTGCCGTATCCGCCCATCGCCTCGTCGATGGAGTTGTCGACGACTTCTTCGACGAGATGGTGGAGGCCTCTCACGCCCGTGTCGCCGATGTACATCGACGGGCGCTTTCTGACGGCCTCTATGCCGCCGAGCACCTTGATGGTTTTCGCGTCATAACGTTCTTTGGTCATCCTGTCTGCGCTCCAGGTTTTTCAGTTGAAACTTCATGTCGTGTATCCGGCCGCAGCCGGGGTGCGCTCTGAGCTCTGCTACGAGTTCCTTCTTGCGGAAATTGGCCAGTTCGCTGAGGCACGAGGCCGAGTCCACCGTCACGTGGAGCACGCCCGCGCGGACTCCCTCCACCTGGCAGTGCGCACACGTGTCTTCGCCCGCCACGGCAAGAAAGGCCGCGCACACATGGCGCAGTTTCGATTGCCGGGCCAGCCACGATGACAGATCGCTGTCCTTCAGAATGCCGCCTACCGGATCCGCGGCTCTCGTCCGGGGGGCGGCTGCTTGGTGCTGCTGTCTCTTATGCTCCAGATATAATCGCAGTTCCCTGTCGCGCTGCATCCCCTCGTCACCTACACGATGTGGATCGGCATTGCCACGTATAAAAATCCCGTCTGGTCCTTGATGAGCGCCGGCGTTGACGGCTCCTTCATCTCGATAGTCATGTCCTCGCTGTCGGTCACCGTCAGGCAGTCGATGATGAACTGCGGATTAAACCGGATGTCTATCTTGTCGCCTTCATACTTCACGTCGGCCTTTACTTCGCTGGTGCCTTCGTCCGGCGCGCGACCCGTGATCGTCAGTTCCCCGTCGTCAAAGGACATGAGCACCGATTTCGACTCTTCGCTTGTCATGAGCGCCGCCTGACGCATCGCGCTTAAAAGCCCCGCGCGGCTCAGCACCGCTTTCTTGTTGTTGTCCTTCGGGATAACGTCGCCGTACGGCGGGAAATGCCCCTCGATAAGCCGGCTCACCACGAGGCCCTTTGCGGCCTTGAAGAAAATCTGTCTCTCGCTTATGGAGATGCTCAGTTTTTCTTCGGCGGCGGTTTTGAGCTTCTCAACCTGTCCGAGCGCCTTCTGGGGCACTATCGCCGCGGGCATCTTCGCCTGCTTGCCGACTTTCTCTTTGATGAGCGCCATCCGCCGTCCGTCCGTCGCCACCATCTCCAGAACGCCGTCTTTCACCTCGAGGTGAACGCCGTTTAGCGCATAACGCGTCGACTCCTTGGCCGACGCAAATATCGTCTTGTGTGTCATCTCGGCAAACTTCGCAGCGTCTATCTCCAGGGCGGCCGCTGCGGGCGGGTCCGGGATGGCGGGAAAATCCTCGACGTTTTCCGTCACAACGTCAAACTTGCTCCTGCCTCCCTTCACCACGCAAAGCGTCTCTCCCTCGCTTATGCTTATCTCTTCAGACTCGAGGCTCCTCGCAATCTGAGCCATCCTCGCTGCGGGTAGTAAAACCGAGCCTTCCTTCAAAACCTCGCAGTCCTCGCTGGAAATATGCCACTTGAGCCCTATTTCCATGTCGGTCGCGGAGACGACAACTCCGTCTTTTGTCGCCGTTATCAAAAGATTCTGCAAAACAGGCCGTGTGCTTCGCGTGGTGGCGATCGCCTGAGCCATCCCAAAACTCTCAGCCAATGCCTCGCGCTTGCCCCTTATCTCCATCCTCTTCCTCCCTTCCGCGCCGAGCTTGTTAAGGGGTATTATTTAACTCTCTCTTAACCCCTCATCATATACACTGCGGCTTTTCTGGAAAAATCATTATATCACAGCCTAAAGCCTTGTAAACACATAATTTACAGGCCGGACCGAGTTATTAGAAACGTTGGTAATATGTGGATAACACGACTGCTTGCCGCCCCCTTTTCCATCGGCACTTCGGACCGGCGCCGGACCATCTGTAAAACACCGCCGCAAAACAGATAACAACCCACAACCACTCCCCATGCTCTCCCCCGAGTACGGCTTACCGATGAGGCCTCGTAAGTTCGTTTTCAACCTCAATTACCACGGACCGCACTCGCGGGTCCTCTTTTGTCAGTTTTTCCACTTTCCCGTCTGCATAAAGCACAGTTGAGTGGTCCCTTCCTCCAAAAAAACCCCCTATTTCCTCCAAACTGTACTCTG
>CALMGO010000679.1 GCA_937863625.1 uncultured bacterium | reverse complement strand
GCACGGGCAAGACCCGTCTGGAAAGCCGCGCCTACCCCCCTTCGCGATCCGTGACTTATAACTGCGGCGCCGGCTTTGGTCGCTTCGGCAACGGTGCGGTCCGTGCTGCCGTCGTTAATGACGAGAATCGCGATTTCCGACACGCCGGCAATTGTCGGGGGAACCCGGCGAATGGTATCGCCGACGGTGGTTTCTTCGTTTAAGGCCGGCATCATCACAACCATGCGAAGAGGCGAGGACGATCGGCGCTCAATCGTGGGCATAAGAGAGGTTCCTGGGCCGGGTTACACGTTCCCTGCTGTCTCGGCGTGAGATTATTCGCAAATCGGCGGTCTTTTCAAGCAAAGAGTACGGCGTGCTCCATCGGCGGAGGCCAAAACGGGCGGTAGCGGCGTTGTCTATAGAGGCATCACGACATCGGGAGAAGGGTTTCTGCGAAGGGCCGTGAATCGGGGACAGGCTCTACCGGGAGCTGCAAGGCGCAAGGTGTGGCCGCAAGGGCTCCGGAGCCGGTCCCCAATCTTGCTCCCCTGGCATTCGGCATAGCCTTTCCACCGGAGCAGGCAGCAGTCCCTGGTTTGGCAACGCGCAGCCGACTTTTTACAGAAAGTCCGGCAACTTCTGCAGTCGTTGAAGTCTTTTCGGGCATGGCGCATGCGCCCTAACATCTGTGCCTGAAGCATATTATGTCACAGCGGCCTTTGGGGCAACCCGTGCGGCCAATCCAGCGCCATCGGCGTGCTTGCCGGATGGGCATTGTTGTGATATCTTTTGCTTAAGGAGAATCTGTATCCTGGGAAAAGCCGCCGTTCGAGAGAATCACTAAGGAAGGGGAATGGTGTGCAGTGAACGCTCCTGCGGGCAAGGGGGCATGTAAGCCTGCCCGCGGAGAAAGGTCCTACGCGGGCGCATGTTTCGCGTTCGTGTGTGAAGGATAGTGGTAAGGCTTTTGCGCCGGTGGCGCAAGAGCGATATAGTGGCGGGAGTATCCCGCCACGGTATTCCACTCGCGGTGTATAAAGGGCGTGCGCCGGAGGGCGCACGGGAGGAGAGGGCGCGAGATGGAAATCAAATACGGCGGGCGACTGCCGCAGTGGCGCTACCGCGCCATGGGCGGCGGGGAGCCCAGCCGGTCCACACAGGACAGTGACGCCTTCCAGGCGGAGGCACAGGGTCGCCTGGCGGCTGAGGGTCTACCCTGGTGCTTCGGGGAGATGGACTACCCTCACTGGCGGCACATACCGTTATGTACCGGCGATACGCGCAGCGTCTCATACTACGTCGGCGAGGACGTCGACGCTCGCGAAGAGGCATTGACGCGCATAATACTGTGTGCGCGGTGCCCGGTTTTTGACCGGTGCCACAAGATCACGCTTGCCAAGAAAAGCGTGAACCCCGACCTCGCGGTCGCGAGGAAAAGGGCCGACATGCTCGCCGCTCTCGGGCGCATGTAACTTCTGAATTGTCCATACGCTCCCCTGGTTCTAATCAGCCGCAGTCGGAATCTTCCCTCTTTCCCCATGCCTCCGCAGGCCGAAATATCCTGTAATCTTACCGATGCCACATTGCTGCAGGAGAACAGCCAATGATCGGTCGCATAAGGCGAAGGCTTTTTGACATTCTGAACTCCTCCGGGAGCCGCGATCCCGTTGCGAGAGTCTTCAGCATTGCAATCATGTGCCTTATCATCTTCAGCATACTGTCGGTCGTATTGGGCACGGTAGAAAGCCTGGCTTCCAAGCACAGACAACTTTTTGCAGTAGTTGAGATATCAACCGTAGGTATCTTTGCTCTTGAATATTTGCTGCGTCTCTGGGTCATAACTCTTGACCCAAGGTACGGCAATCCCGTTCTGGGCAGGCTCCGCTTCATGCTGACGCCTCTGGCACTGATCGACCTGCTGGCTATTGCCCCTTCGTTCCTGCGGGCAGGAGACCTAAGATCACTTCGAG
>CALMGO010000678.1 GCA_937863625.1 uncultured bacterium | reverse complement strand
GCGGTCATCACGGCTCTGGTCGATGACGGGATAGGCCGCAACATCGAAAACCAGATGCGTGAGGCCGGAGTGGACACGTCGCTCATCGTGTGGTTTAACACGAAGGGCGAAGGCAAGTACGGCACGGACGGCAAGGGGACGCTTCATAACGGCATCAACTTTACCTATCGCGGCAAGGGCGCGCTGCCGTCGGTGACGGAGTACTACCGTGCGCATACACCCGTGAGGGAGCTCGCGCCGGGCGACATCGACTGGAACAAGATCTTCAAGGCGGGCGTGAGATGGTTTGTGACTGGCGGGATATTTACACTCATATCGCCGACGTCGTCGAAACTCGCGCTTGAGGCGATGAAGAAGGCGGGCGAGTACGGGACGGTGAGGGGATTTGACCTCAACTACCGTTCAAAGGTCGAGCCGAACAAGGACAGGGCGCGCGAAATAAACAGGTCGATTGTGCCGTACACGGATTTTCTCGTCGGCAACCAGAGCGACTTCAACGATGCGCTCGGATACGAGACGAAGAAAATCGACAAGGGCGCGCCGTTTGAGGAGTGGCTGGGAGTATACACTGAACTCCTCAGAAAAGTGTCAAAGGACTATCCGAACCTCAAACTCATAGGGACGCAGCTTCGCGGGGCGCTCACGGCGGACACGATAAACTGGGGCGCGGTGCTATACGACGTCGCGGAGGATAAGGTGTACCAGGCTCCGGCGCGCGAGAATATCGAGATTACCGACAGAACGGGCGGAGGGGATTCGTTTGCGTCGGGCGTGACGGCGGCGCTCCTCAAGGGCAAGACGGTTGACGACGCGGTCAACTGGGGTGCTGCGCACGGGATACTCGTGCAGGCGACGCCGGGCGACACGACGATGGTAACGGAAAAAGACGTCCTGGCCGAGATAAAGAGGGCGCAGGGCGGCGGCGGAGTAAGCGCGCTTAGGTAGGTGTAAATCGCAGGAACGCGAAAATAAGCGTTAGAAGGGGCGCCGAAAGGCGCCCCTTGTCATTTGAGACAATTGACAGGAGTGGAAGCACGAACAAGCCTTTCCGGGAAGGCTGGCGTTATTGCCGAGGAATACTCTTGCCACAGAAACGCTGACGCAATACCATATTCGTGCGAATTGTCGCGGGCAAATGTGGTCAAGGCACAAGCGGATGGGAGGCATTTCCATGGGGCGCTATTTCGAGTTTGAGACGTCGCTGAGATACATTGAGCCAAGGATATGGCGTCGGTTCCTCATGGCGGAGAGGATGACATTTCTGGATTTGCACAGAGCGATACAGGCGGCGGGCCTTTGGGACGATTATCATCTGTTCGCGTTTTTCGAAAAGAATCCCGGGAGGAAGGTCATTGCTGACGGGACACCTTTGGATGAGGAGCCTTTGGACGATGCGCCGTATGCAGGAAGAGTGCGGCTGTCCTCATGCTTCAAGCGCAAGGGGACCAAATGTCTGTATGTGTATGATTTCGGCGATTCGTGGGAGATCGACATCGAACTGAAGCAGTTCAGTGAAATGGACGAGACCTGCAAGCAACGCCTTCTTGACGGCGAGCGCGCCTTTCCACCGGAGGATTGCGGGGGGATATACGGGTATCACGAATGTCTTGCGGCTATTGGTGTTCTGAAAGACCCTTCGTATGATGAAGAGCAACTCGACGAGAGGCGCGCATGGTTAGGCGCCTGGAACAGCGAGGATTTCGACATCGAGAAGGTCAAGAAAGAGTTCGATCTTCCAAAACGCAGGAAAAAGAAGACCACATAAGCGCACACCCCATGCCGACTTAGGCGAGGCCGAGCCTCCACGCACACCCGGAGGCGAAGCCGGATTTGAAGGATGTTACGGCGATTTAACTATGACGAAATCTATTTGAAACATGGGCGGGTAGACTTCTTATCGCAATTGTGAGTCTTTCATTGACCACGGATAAGGAGAATGCGATGAAGGCAGCACGAACAGGCGATCAAAGCAAAGATGCGGAATATGTATTGAAGATGGCCAGCGACCTCAACGTGAGGTTCGTGAGGCTATGGTTTACGGACGTACTGGGAACGTTGAAGAGTTTCGCGATAACGATAGACGAACTGGAAGGGGCGCTGTCGGAAGGTATGGGATTTGACGGTTCATCGATCGAGGGATTTGCAAGGATATACGAAAGCGACATGATGGCGCATCCGGATCCGTCGACGTTCCAGATTTTGCCGTGGCGGCCGGCAGACAAGGGCGCAGTCGGCAGGATGTTCTGCGATATCAAGAAACCGGACGGGACGCCATTTGAGGGGGACCCGCGCAACGTGCTCAAGAGGAACCTCTTGAAGGCGTCGAAGCACGGATATACTTTCTACGTGGGGCCGGAGCTCGAGTACTTCTACTTCAAGAGCCCCAACGGGACGGAAACGCTGGACGAAGGCGGGTATTTTGACCTTACGCAGCTCGACGCGGGAAGCGACCTCAGGCGGGACACTGTACTGACGCTCGAAGAGCTGGGCATTCCGGTTGAATACTCGCACCACGAGGTGGCGCCGAGCCAGCATGAAATCGATCTGCGGTATGCCGACGCGCTGACGATGGCCGACGCGGCCATGACGTATCGGCTGGTGGTCAAGGAAGTCGCGCAGAGGCACGGCGTGTATGCGACATTTATGCCGAAGCCGCTTTTCGGACAGAACGGATCAGGGATGCACACGCACCAGTCGCTATTCAAGGGCGACAGGAACGCGTTCTTTGACGCGAACGACAAGTACAAGCTGTCCAAGATAGGGAAGTCGTACATCGCGGGTATCCTCAAGCACGCGCGCGAAATATGCGCCGTCACGAACCAGTGGGTGAACTCGTACAAGAGGCTGGTGCCGGGTTACGAGGCGCCCGTGTACATATCGTGGGCCAAGCGGAACCGCAGCGCGCTCGTGCGAGTGCCGGATTACAAGGTCGGCAAAGAAAAGGCGACGCGCATGGAGCTCAGGTGCCCGGATCCGGGATGCAATCCGTATCTCGCGTTCTCGGTAATGCTGGCGGCAGGGCTAAAGGGCGTCGAGGAGAACTATGAACTGCCCGAGCCGATCGAAGAGGATATCTTCGAAATGTCGGCGGCGCAGCGCGAGAAGCGCGGGATCACGACGCTGCCGGGTAGCCTGGCCGAGGCAATCGCCGAGGTCGAGAACTCGGAACTCGTGCGCGAGGCGCTCGGGAAGCACGTTTTCGAGAAGTTCGTCGAAAACAAGAAGATCGAGTGGGACCGCTACCGCACGACCGTCACCGAATGGGAACTCAAGAAATACCTGTCGGTGATGTAGAAGTAAGTGTCAAAAAGATAAGGGGCCGCCGAACGGCGGCCCCTTTTTTATTTAACGTGCAGGGCGGGTTACTTCTTCGCCTTGCGGGTCTTACGGGCGGCCTTTTTGGCCTTCGGGAAGAGGGGCTTGAGTTTGACGACCTTGCCTTTGGCGGCGGACTCATAGGCGGCCATGATAGCCTGGAGGATACAGGCTCCGTCCTCGGCGGTGAGGCCGCGGGGAGGCTGTTTGTCGAGACGGACGCAGTCGACAAAGTCGGCGATTTCGGTGACGTAACCGAGGTTATATTCCTCGTCGACGGCGGGACGCGTCCAGTGAAGGGTGGTCTCGGCCTTTTCGACGGCATAGCCGAAACCGGTCCGGCTGTAGACAGTAAGCGGAGAGCCCATGCTGAGGTCGATCTTTATGGAGCCTTCCGAGCCGTAGATTTCGACGGTGTCATCGAGGCCGCCGTGGGTGATATAGTTACCTTCGATGAAGGCGCGGGCGCCGTTTTCGAAGGTGCAGATGGCCGCGCCCCAATCCTCGCCGCCGTAGTTTTTATGGACGAAGTTCTTATCGGCGCCGCCGTTGACCATGCCTGTGACCTCGACAATCTCACAGCCGATGATCCAGCGGGCGAAGGCCATCGGGTGGATGGCAAGGTGAATAAATGCGCCGCCGCCGCAGGTTTTCTTATTCTGGGCGAAGGGGCTGTGGGAGCCGTTGTGAGTTTCCTTGGCCTTGACGTAGAGGACCTCGCCGATGCCGCCCTGGTCAATGATCTGCTTTGCGCGCAGGATGGCGGGGGCACTCATCCAGTCCTCAGCGTACATGAGCTTTAACCCGGTCCTCTTGACGGCCTTTACGACGGCCAGGGCGTCGGGCAGGGTGGTGGCAAGGGGCTTTTCGCAGACGACGTGCTTGCCGGCATTGAGGGCGGCAATGCTTATTTTCTTATGGAGGAAATTGGGCGCGCAGATGTGAATGAGGTCGATATCAGGGCGCTTGAACATCTCATTGTAGTCTTCGTAACTGTGGGGTATGTGGTGCTTTTTGACAAAGCGCTTGAGGCTGGCGGCGTCGATGCTGCATGCCGCTATGATCTGGGCATAGGGGGTGCGCTCGAGGGCCTCGGCGTGGAAATTGGCGGCAAACTCGCTGCCGACTATGCCGATACGGACTTTTTCCATCAGATGTCTCCTGATATTACGGACCATTCGTTTGACGTTGAAGCGGTAATGGTACCGGATAGCCGCTGAAATGTCAACAAAACGCGACCGCAGGGCAGGCGCGGAAACGTCAGTAGGTGTAGAGGACGTGAGCGAAGAGAATATAGGTAACGTAGACAATCAGAAAGCCGTAGGCGACGGAGCCGAAGATGAGAACGCCCCTTGCGGTTTTGGGGTGGCTGTGGTAGACATACTGGCAGACGAGAATGACGAACGTGACGAGGGTGAATTTGAAGACGACCATGCCGCGCAGGCCGAAGCGCTCAAGGACGCTTCTGGCAAGGAGGTTGACCTCAGCGCCGCCATAGAAGAAAGTGATGGCAGTGAGGACAAGGTCGGCGAAATTGACAAGGATGAAAACGGCGGTTTCTTCTTCGAGGACGAGTTTCCGGCTGAGCATTGAGGCCTCCCCCTGTTTGCCGAGCGCTTGTGAGGTTATGGAAAGTATTAGTATTGAGCGACTGTATGTCAAGGATTTTGCGTGGCAAAGCGGCGCCGCGGCGACGAGATGCGGACGTTACGGCGCGGAGAATATTCAATGAAGACGCCAGATATGACGCTCGTGATACCGGCGCACAATGAGGAGAAGTATCTCACGGCGACGCTGGACGCGGTCATGCGCGCAGTGCGCCGACTGGAGGCGGCTGGCAAATCGTGCGAGGTGATCGTCGTCGATAACGACAGCACCGACGCGACCGCCCAGGTGGCGGCGCGGCCGTGGGTGAGGGTCACGCACGAGGCGAAGCGCAATATAGGAGCGGTGCGAAACAGAGGGGCACGGGAGGCGAGTGGGCGTAATATCGCGTTTCTCGACGCGGACAGCCTGCCGTCGGAGAATGCGCTCGTGAGGATCGTCGAGACACTCGACCGAGGCGACTGTGCGGGCGGCGGCGTTATGGTGAGGCCGGACAGGTGGGTCTGGTGGGCGCTGCCGATATTTGCGCTGATGCCTGCGGTGCAACTCGTGCTCGGGGTAACGGCGGGGATGATATATGCGACAAAGGAGGCGTTTGACGCGGTCGGGGGATTTGACGAGGGGCTGTACGCGGCGGAGGACCTGGAATTTGTGCTCGCGCTGAAGAAGTATGGGCACAAAACCGGCAAGAAATTCGCCAACCTGTCCGATGTACACATAGTCACATCGGTGAGGAAGTTTGGAAAGGCGCATTGGCGGGATTATCTCGTATTTCCAAGATATCTGCTGAACCGTAATGTCGTGCGGGATGCGGCCAACTGCCGGTTCTGGTACGGCGAAGACAGGCGATAGGAGGAGACGTTGAGCGACGGGCCAATAGCGGTATTTGACAGCGGGGTAGGGGGTCTCACGGTAGTGAGGGCGCTCTTGGCGGCCATACCGGGGGAGAGGATAGTCTACTTTGGCGATACGGCGCGGGTGCCGTACGGGACTAGGAGCAAAGAGACTATAAGGCGGTATGCGCTCGAGGATGCGAGGTTCCTGTTGCGATTTGAGCCGAAACTCATCGTGGCGGCGTGCAATACGGTGAGCTCCACGGCGCTTGACTACCTGGAAGAGAACGTGGACGTGCCGGTGGTGGGAGTGATTGAAGCGGGGGCGATGGCAGCGGCCAAGGCGAGTGAGACAGGGCGCATCGGCATCATCGGGACGGAGGCGACGGTTGACAGCAGGGCATACGAAAGGGCTATCCAACGCATCAGGCCGGACGCGAAGGTGATCGCGAAGGCGTGCCCCTTGTTTGTGCCGATGGTGGAAGAGGGGCGCGTAGAGGGTGACGTGGCGGAACTGGTGGCGCGGGAATACCTGGGCGGGCTTGCGCCGATAGGGGTGGATACACTGGTGCTCGGATGCACACACTATCCGGTCTTGAAGGGAGTCATCAGGAAAGTAACGGGTGACGCGGTAGGGATAGTTGACAGCGCGGATGAGACGGCGAATGCGGTGAAGAGGCTTCTTGAGGAAGAGGGTATTGCCGCAGGCGAGGGGAGAGGGGGGATAGAATTTTTCGCGAGTGACAATCCGGGGAGATTCCGGCATCTGGCGGTGCTATTTCTGGGGGCGACGACGTGCAGCGTGACGCTCGTGGAGCCGGAGGACTTCTTCGGCGGGGGCGCATAGAAGCATCCATTTCAAGGCTGCGGTATCTCTGAGACCATCCAACTCCCTTTTGGTGCATCTTTTCGATTGCAATCCTGCCGAAAGCGGCTTAAATGGCGGCGCGATCAACACATCCATAGGCGAGGTCAAGTGTAATGAAAAAGAGGGCAATCATTGTGTCGGTGGCCGTCGGCGTTGTAGTAGTGGCGGCGTCGGTCATGTGGCACGTTCAGAAGGTGCGGGAAGCGAAAGAAGCGGAGGGACTCCTGAGAGATTTCCAGAGTGAGAGCGTCGAGGTGCGGCAGGAGGCGGAAGGGCGGATGGCTGAAGCCAAGACCGGCGCCGTCGTAGAGGGGCTCGTGGAACTCGTGGAAGATCCGGACTATACGAGAAGAGCCATCGCGACGCTCGGCAAGATCGGTCCGGAAGCCATCGATACAATGATTGAGAGACTGGCATATGATGAGAGTACTTCTCTGAGAAACATGTCGGTGCTTTCGCAGATAAGCCTCGAAGAGATCCCGGCTGATGTCTCAATGATTCAGGACGGCGTCTCGGCCATGCTTGTTGAAATCGGGCCGCCGGCCCTTGCGGCTCTGTTGAGAAACCTCGAACAAGGAAATGACGAGACAAGGGCATATTGCGTGAAGCTTCTGGGCGAGATGGGCAAAAAGGAGGCGCTGAAGCCGCTGCTGGCGGCAGTGGAAGACAGATACGCGGTTGTGAGGTGGAATACGGTCGCGGCGCTTGCGAACTTTGAGGATGTCGAGGACGCATACCAGGCCGTGAGGGCTCGCCTCAAGGATGAGGATGCGCGCGTCAGGCTGACGGCGCTGTGGGTAATGGCGGGAAGACGGGACGGATTTGCCGCGTTTTACGGCTTAGTGGGAATGGACAGCAGAATTCTCGATGACGTGCTCATCGCGGCGAAAGACGAGGACGCCAAAGTGAGGTCGTTTGCGCTTTCGGTGCTGTCCAACTTCGACGACAGACGCGTTCCCGCGGCTGCGGCAGTGGCGGTAAATGACAGTGTTCAGGAAATCCGGCGGAAGTCGGCGCGGATTCTGGGCATGTGGAGGGACGCGCGGGGAGTTGACGGGCTCGTTGAGATTCTCAAGGCGGCAAAGGGCAAGGAACTTGTGGAGATCGTCACAATGCTGGGCAGGATAGGCGACTCAAGGGCGGTTGCGCCTCTGATAGACGTCGTAAACGGACGCGACCCGGAACGAGGGGCGGCGGTAGTGGCGCTGGCACGCTGCAACGACCGGCGAGCCAAGGACGCCGTTCTCAAGGCGCTCGACAACCCTGACCCAAGAGTCCGCAAGGAAGCGGCAGTCGGCTTTGAGATTTCGTACGACGAGAGGGGAGTAGCGCCTCTGATAAAGATGATTGGCGGGGACCCGGATGAGCCGGTGCGGCTGGCGGCAACGTGGGCAATGGAGACATACCCGACGCAAGAGGCGACGGATGCGCTGATAACCGCATATTCTGATGAAAGCGCCCAAGTGCGGTATGCGGCTGTCAGGCTTCTCGGGCTCCGCAAGGACCAGACGGCCATGGAGACGCTTCTTGCGGCGATCACGGACAAGGCAGTGAAGGTCAGGGCAGAGGCTGCGCGGGCGTTATACTACTTTGGAGATGAGCGCGTCATATCAGCCCTGTGTGAAAGCATGCGTTCGGA
>CALMGO010000677.1 GCA_937863625.1 uncultured bacterium | reverse complement strand
CCGGAGACCCCTACCAGATAGACAACCCGTATCTTGACAGCGCATCCAACGGCCTTGTGTATGCGGCGGAGCGCATGAAGAGCCAGGAGGTATTCGGACACATGACCCTTACGTCGAGCGAACGCAGCGCTCTGGCGTCGATAGCGGCTGAACTACTATAAAGGGGAGCCAAGGTGAGCGAAGAGATTACGATTGATGATTTTAAGAAGATAGACATCCGCATCGCGACAGTCAAGTCGGTGGAGCCGCATCCAAACGCCGAGAAACTCTACGTGGTGAAGCTCGACGTCGGCGAGGAAGGTGAAAGACAGACTTGCGCGGGGTTGAGGCCTTACTACGAACCGGCGGAACTGGTGGGCAAGAAGGTGGCGATAGTATTTAACCTCGCCCCCGCAAAAGTGAGGGGCGAGATATCACAGACAATGATGCTGGCCGGTCAGGACGGGACGACCGTCGGGGTGCTCACCCCACAGCGGGACCTCGCGGCCGGCAGCAAGGTTTACTGACAACCTCCAATGCTCATAAGGCTTTCGGTCGAGAACTTCGCTCTCTTTGAACGGTCAGACATCGATCTGGCCGACGGGTTAAACGCGCTCACGGGCGAGACGGGCGCGGGCAAATCACTCCTTCTCGATGCGCTCGAATGCGTTCTGGGTTCGCGCGCTTCAAGCGACCTCGTACGCCACGGGTGCGAGACAGGCCTTGTGGAGGCCTTTTTCCAGCTGAATGACGCCGAGACGCGGGAAACGCTGGGCCGGATTCTGGGCGAAGAGGTTCCTGAAGGGGAACTCCTGATCAGGCGGCGGCTCTCGCGCGGCGGACGATTTGCGGCCGAGGTGAACGGACGAAGCGTTCCGGTGAGCGTGCTCAAACAGGCCGGGGACATACTTGTAGACATTCACGGCCAGAACGAACACCAAAGACTCATACAGCCGTCGGTGCAGTTGGAGGCACTTGACAGGTTCGCCGGGCTTGGGGAGGCAAGGAAGCGCTACGAGGCTGCATATGATGAACTGCGCGAGCGGATGGACGCCGTGGCAAAGCTGCGCACGCAGGGCGCGGAGCTGGCGCGGGAGAAGGAATATTTGGAACACCAGGTCAGGGAGATCGAGTCGGCCGGCGTGACGGACGAAACCGAACTGGAGTCGCTGATCGACCGCAGGCAGATGGCTGCGCACCATCAGCAGATCGTTGACACCGTATCCG
>CALMGO010000676.1 GCA_937863625.1 uncultured bacterium | reverse complement strand
GCCGCTGACGTGGGTTGTGCCGGATGGTTTCGTATTGGAGAGCACCGCCAGTATGTCGCCCAGGTGTGTGCGCTTCGAGCGGGCCTTGACGTAGTCTCTCACCGCGCTGTCGAAATTCACCAGCCCGACCGCGTCCTGCTGGCGTATCATGAGATATCCCAGCGCCGCCGACAGCGCCGTCGCGTATTCAAACTTGTTCATGAACCGGTCCGCCACCGTCGCCGGCTCAAATCCCATCGACGCGCTCTTGTCGAGCAGGATGTGGCACTCCATGTTCGTCTCGGCCTGAAACCGCTTCACGTAATAGCGGTCCGTCCTGCCGAAAACTTTCCAGTCTATCTGCCGAATCTCGTCGCCCGCCGCGTATTTTCGGTGGTCGCTGAATTCCACCGAAAACCCGTGATAGGGGCTGTCGTGAAGCCCCGACAGAAAACCCTCCACGAGAAATTTCGCCCTGAGATCCAGGCGCGCGACTTTCTGGAGCACCTTCGGCAGGAGGTATTGCTCGTAGGAAGCCATTAACTTCCTTCGTACTTGGCCACTTCCGGTTCGCTTACCGTGTCCACCAGGCGTCGTATTATCTCGGTGGCGTCCACTCCCTGCGACTGCGCCTGGAAATTCGTCGATATCCTGTGCCTCAGCACCGGCACCGCCATTGCGCGTATGTCGTCGGTCGCTACGTTAAAGCGCCCGTCAAGCGCCGCTATAGCCTTGGCCGCCTGTATGAGATGCTGACCCGCGCGCGGCCCGACTCCCCACTCCACAAAATCATTCACAAACCCCGGCGTGCCTTCCCCGCCCGGCCGCGTGGCCCTTATGAGCCTCGACGTGTACGCCACCACAAACGGGCTCACCGCTATCGCGTTCACCACTTCCTGAATCCGCTTTATGTCCTCCGCGTCGAGCACCTTTGACGGCCTCGTTTGCGTCACGTGCGTCACTATCGACAGTATCGCCTCTTCCTCGGCCGCATCCGGATATCCTACGAATATATTGAACATGAACCTGTCCAGTTGCGCCTCCGGCAGCGGGTATGTCCCTTCCTGCTCAATGGGGTTCTGCGTCGCCACCACAAAAAACGGGTTCGGCAGCGGATACGTCGTCTTGCCGACGGTCACCTGCCTCTCCTGCATCGCCTCCAGAAGAGCGGCCTGCGTCTTCGGCGGAGTGCGGTTTATCTCGTCGGCCAGCACGATGTTGGCGAATATCGGCCCGTCCATGAATGTGAATTCCCGCCTGTGCGCGTCCGTCTCGCTTAAGACGTCCGTGCCCGTGATGTCAGACGGCATGAGGTCCGGCGTAAATTGTATCCGCTTGAATGACAGATCCAGTATCGCCGCAAGCGTCCTCACCATGAGCGTCTTGGCCAGCCCCGGTACGCCCACCAGCAGACAGTGCCCGTTGCTGAATATCCCCGCCAGAAGCTCCAGAAGCACCTTGTCCTGCCCCACGATGACCTTGCGCATCTCGACAAGCATCCGGTTTCTCGCGTGCGCGAGAGCCTCGACCCGGTTGGCCATTTCCTTGGCGTCCATTTGCCCTCCCGCAAAGTCTAATTCTCGTCCTTGCCGTGGCACTTCTTATATTTCTTCCCGCTCCCGCACCAGCACGGGTCGTTGCGGCCTACCTTCGGCTTGTCACGGTGAATCGTCTTCGCCTTGCCCTCGCCCGAGTGGCTTGCCGCCTCGGCCGCTTCGCGCTGCTTGTCGAGCGTCTGAAATTCCTCGTGCTTGACGTTGGCCACCCGCCACACGCCGCTTGACGCCAGTTCCTCGTCGACGCTCTTGGCCAGCCGCAAGCGAAATACCAGCGACGCCACCTCTTCGTCCACCGCGTCCATCATCTCCTGGAAAAGTTCGTACCCTTCCTTCTTGTACGCCACCAGCGGATCTATCTGCGCGTACGACCGCAGCCCTATCCCCGCGCGAAGCTGGTCCATCGTGTGCAGATGGTCCTTCCACTTGCCGTCCATCGTCTGCAGAAGGACAAATTTCTCAAGCTGCCTGAGCGTCTCCGCCCCCATCTCCTTCTCGCGCGCTTCATACGCCGCGTAGACCTTCTCGACGATGATGTCTTCCGCCTCGTCGATGGTCTTGTCGGCCAGTTCGCCCGGCGCTATCTCCACGCCGAATTTCCCCCTGACCGCCGCCGCGAGTCCCGCCGTGTCCGCCTCGGCGTCCGCCTCCCGCGAACCCACATATATCGCGCAGGCCGCGACGATGGAGCTTTCCATCATCTTGAGCACCAGTTCCTTGAGGTCCGTCCCCACGAGAACCTGCTGGCGCTGCTGGTAGATGAGTTTGCGCTGCTCGTCCATCACGCCGTCGTATTCGAGCAGGTTCTTGCGTATGTCGAAATTGCGCTCCTCGACGCGTTTCTGCGCGCGCTCCAGCGCCCGCGTCAGGAAACCCATCGATATCTCCTGACCCTCGACCATCAGCTTCTTTACCCGGTCGCCGCCGAATATCCGCATGAGGTCGTCTTCCATCGACAGGAAGAACTGCGACGACCCCGGGTCTCCCTGCCTGCCCGACCTCCCGCGAAGCTGATTGTCAATGCGCCGCGCCTCGTGCCGCTCGCTCCCCAGTATGTGAAGCCCCCCGAGCTGCGCCACGTTCTGCGCCTCCGGGTCGAATGTCCACAGCGGCCACGCCTTGTCCAGCCGCGCCCTCAACTCTTCCTGTGAACCGTCGCGCTTGCCGTCGTCGAGAAATTCCTCCCCCCAGAACCGCACGAGACCCTCGCGCTCCTCGCTCGTCGAGAGCGCCCGAAGTTCCTTCGGCGCGAGTTCATACTTCTTCCAATGCTCCAGAAGTTCCTCGCGCGTGACCTTGCCCAGCACGATATCCGTCCCGCGCCCCGCCATGTTCGTGGCGATAGTCACCCTGCCGAACCGCCCGGCCAGAGCCACTATCTCGGCTTCCTTCGCGTGAAATTTCGCGTTCAGCACCTGGTGCTCGACGCCGCGCCTGCCCAGCATCTCCGAGAGTATCTCGCTCTTCTCGATCGACACCGTTCCCACCAGCACCGGCCTGCCTGTGCGGTGAATCTCCACGACCTCTTCGATTATCGCCTTGTATTTTTCCTTCTCGCTGCGGTAGATGACGTCCGGCAGTTCCAGGCGCCGGAGCGGCCGGTTCGTCGGAATGCTCACCACTTCGAGACCGTATATCTTGTAAAACTCCACCGCCTCCGTCATCGCCGTGCCGGTCATCCCGGCCAGCTTGTCGTACAGCCGGAAAAAATTCTGAAACGTAATCGTCGCTAAGGTCTGGTTCTCTTCCTTGATCTTGAGTTTCTCTTTGGCCTCCACCGCCTGGTGAAGCCCGTCCGACCAGTGCCGACCGTGCATGAGCCGCCCGGTAAATTCATCGACGATCGTCACCTCGCCGTGCTCGACGATGTAGTCCTTGTCCCTGCCGAAAAGATGATGCGCCCTCAGCGCCTGCTCCATCAGATGCGGCCAATCCATATTGGCCCCCTCGTAAAAGGAGCCCACGCCCGCCAGTTTCTCCGCCTTCTCTATTCCTTCTTCGAGCACCACTATCTGCTGCTCTTTTTCCTTCACCTGAAAATGCTCATCCCTGCGCAAAAGCCGCGCCACACGGTCCGCCTCGTAATACTTATGCGTCGACTCGTACGCCGGCCCCGAAATGATAAGAGGCGTCCTCGCCTCGTCTATGAGTATCGAGTCCACCTCGTCCACTATCGCATAGTGCCGGCTGCGCTGCGCCTGAGCGTCCACCGAGAGCTTCATGTTGTCGCGGAGAAAATCAAATCCGAATTCGTTATTCGTCCCGTACGTGATGTCGCACTGGTATGCCGCCTTGCGCGTGTCGTTATCCATGTCCGACTGAATAAAGCCCACCGTCACCCCCAGGTGCCGGTACACCGGGCCCATCCACTCCGCGTCGCGCATCGCGAGGTAGTCGTTGGTCGTCACGACGTGCACGCCCTCGCCGCCAAGCGCGTTCAAATACGCGGAGAGCGTCGCCACGAGCTTCTTGCCCTCGCCCGTGGCCATCTCGGCTATCATCCCGTCGTTGAGAGTGATGCCGCCTATCATCTGCACGTCGTAGTGCCGTAAGCCTATCGCGCGCTGCGCCGCCTCCCGCACCAGCGCAAATGCCTCCGGCAGTATGTCCTCGATCCTCTCTCCCCCAGAGAGCCTCCCCTTAAGCTGTGCCGTCTTCTCCGCAAATTCCTCGTCCCGAAGAGCCTTCATCCGCCCTTCAAGGTCGCTTATTGCCGACACCGTATCCCTCATCCCCTTGAGAATGCGGTCGTTGCGCGTCCCGAATATCTTCCCGAAAAACTTCCCGAGTATGCCTAATGCTCCGTCCAATGCGCGCTCCTGATGTGAGAGTATTCCGCCGTTCCCGGGATCGGTCTGCACAACACCCGTTTCCCGTAGAGGCACGGCGTGCCGTGCCAGTTTTGTTTGTCAGTTCCTGCTCGCGCCCCCAGTCTAACGCCTCTTCGCCCCCGCTTCAAGTCGCCTTGCCGTCGACAAGCCTCTCCACCGCTTCCGCCAGGCCGTCGTGGCGGTTGTCCGCCACCACTATATCGGCCAGTTCCTTTATCGCGTCGGGCGCGTTGCCCATCGCGATGCCGACTCCTGCCTTCTCTATCATGTCGATATCGTTGACGTCGTCGCCGACGGCGGCCGTCTCTTCCTGTGCTATGCCCAGTCGCTCCGCCAGCGCCAGAAGTGCGTTGCCCTTGCCAGCCTTGACGCTTATCGCCTCCAGGCACCAGTACCATTCGCGCGGAGGATTTATAATGTGGACGCTCACACTCCCGTCAAAGCGCCTTTCCATTTCATCGCGCGCGCTTACGAGCGATTCTCTCGCCCCGAACGACGCCACTTCCGTTATCCCCAGCCCGGCAGGATGGTAAAATTCCTTCACCGCCCGCCACGCCGTCCCCGTATAGCCGAACATATCCTTCGGCTTGTCCCCCGCCGCCACCACCACAAAGTCCAGTTCGCGCTCGTAACCGTCAAAGAATATCCTCGGCTCGTGCCCCTCTTCGCGCATCACTTCGACGAGTCCCCTCGCCGTAGCGCTCTCCAGCGTGGCCGACCATACAAGCTCGTTGTCGCTCATCCTTCGTATGTGCGTTCCGTGCTGGCAGAGTACGTACGTATCGAGCCCCGCTTCGAGCGCTATCTGTCTGCTCGTGCGGTATCGCCGCCCGGTCGCGAGCACAACCGTCACTCCGGCCGCCGCCGCGCGTGCGAGCGCCTCGTGTACCCGCGCCGTTATGCGCCCGTTGGTGTCCAGGAGCGTTCCATCTATATCGACGGCGATAAGCCTGCATGTTGGTTTCATGATACTACCGGGGGAATGCCCGCATTATTCGTGACGGGCCTCGAAGGTTTAAGGAAAACTAATTCTGACTGATGTCGTCTTCCAGCGAAGGCACTCTGCCGCTGTGCTCGTAGTATTGGAGGATCTCGATAAGTTGTGTCGTCGACAGTGCACCTGTCTCAAGCAGTATCAACCCGATCAGCCGGTGTTCCTTGCCTTCCTGACCGAGCTTCCCCTGAATCTCAAGCGCCGTGTCTACGTCCGTCTGGTTGCAGAAGCCCATCTTAATGGCTATCTGGCCGAATGGTTCAAGTTTCGCCATAAAACCCCCTGAATCGCCCTCGGTTGCCTTCCCCTTCCTTGTGCTGCTATTATCGCCAAAGCGCGCCCTTTTTCAAAGAGTTTCCCGTTTTGATCCCTTCTGCCTTCACCGCGCGCGCTTCTTCGCCGTTGTCCTCCTCGGCGTCTTCGCCCCGCCGTGCCCGCTTGTCCTTTGCCGACTGTGCCCTTCCGGCCATAAATATTGACTTTTCGCGCCCCTTGAGTATACTCAGCCGTTTTGGAAGGACCGCCGCCTTGTCCGCGGCGAAGTGCAAAGGAGATACTATGAAGAAGGACGTTCATCCCAAGTACGTCGAAGCGCTTGTCACCTGCGGTTGCGGCGAGTCCTGGAAGACCCGTTCGACCAAGGCAAAAATCGCCGTCGAAATCTGCTCCAAATGCCATCCGTTCTTCACCGGCAAGCAGAAATACGTCGATACCGCCGGCCGCGTCGAAAAGTTCCAGCGCAAATACGGCTGGGGTCTCAAGAAAGAGGACAAGGTCGCCAAGGACGCCAAGGTTGCCCCGGATAAATCCTGACGACGCCGCCCGGCAAAAGTTCCTGGACAGGCTCGCCGAAGTCGAAGGCCGTTACGTAGACCTCGAAACGCGAATGTCCGACCCGGCCACCATCGGCAATTCGGCGCTCTTTACCCGTCTCGTCAAGGAACACGGTTCCCTCTCCCGCGTCATTGAGACCTACCGCGCCTTCAAAAAGGCCGACGATAGCCTCACCGGCGCGCGCGAGCTCGCCGAAGGCGACGACCCCGAAATGGCCGAAATGGCACAGGTGGAGGTCGACGAACTCTCCGCCCGCACGGACGACCTCTTCGACAAACTCATCCTCCTCTTTGCCACCGAGGACGAGGAGGCCAACCGCGACGTCATCATCGAAATCCGCGCCGGCACCGGCGGCGACGAGGCCGCGCTATTCGCAGCCGACCTCTTCGGCATGTACCGCCGATACAGCGAAACCCAGGGCTGGACCGTCGAAATCATGGACGCTTCCCCCACCGAAATCGGCGGCTACCGCGAAATCATCTTTGCCGTAGCAGGCGACTCCGTTCACAAAAAACTCCGCTACGAATCCGGCGGGCATCGCGTCCAGCGCGTCCCCGCCACCGAGACCCAGGGGCGCATACATACCTCCGCCTGCACCATCGCCGTCCTCCCCGAAGCAGAGGAGGTCGAGGTCGACCTCAAGATGGAAGACATCCGCATGGATTTCTACCGCGCAGGCGGCCCCGGCGGCCAGAAGGTAAATAAAACTTCCTCCGCCGTCCGCCTCACGCACATCCCCACCGGCATCGTCGTCGCCATCCAGGACGAAAAGAGCCAGCACAAAAACCGCGCCAAGGCCCTCCGCATCCTCCGAAGCCGCCTCTACGACCACTACAAGCAGGAGGCCGACAGCAAACGCCGCGACATGAGAAGCACGCAGATCGGTTCCGGTGACCGCTCACAGCGCATCCGCACTTACAATTTCCCCCAGAACCGCGTCACCGACCACCGCATCAACCTCACCAGTTACCACCTCGACCGCGTCATCCTCGGCGAACTCTCCGAAATCATCGAGCCACTCCTTGAGTTCGACAGCCAGGAGCGCATCAAAGCCCTCCTCTCCGGCGACCTCGCCCTCTAATTAAAGGGACAGTCACCTTAATTATGATTTCTTAAGTGCTTGTCCAGACACAAGATAAGATTCGGGGCCTGCCCAATTAAGGTGACTGTCCCTTTAATTATGTTGACACGAGGTGCGATTGGGTGGAGGATATCGGCATGACAAGAACGGCACGGATTGTGGTGCCCGGGCTGCCACATCATCTAACGCAGCGCGGCAACCGCAGCATGGACGTCTTCGACGAGGACGGCGACCGCTTGGCGTATATCTCTATCCTGGATAAGTACGCGCGAAGATATGGCCTGGAGATATGGGCTTATTGCCTGATGACCAATCACATTCACCTGGTGGCAGTACCACAGACAGAATTCTCCATGGCGCACACGCTGCGGGGGTGTAACATTCTTTCTGTAAATTGCCCCCCAGTGGAGTGTGAGCGCAGGCG
>CALMGO010000675.1 GCA_937863625.1 uncultured bacterium | reverse complement strand
AGGCACAGCGCCTTTTATATCCACTTCTTCCTGCGGAAAAACACCAGCATCGCCCCCACTACCGCCGCCATGACCGACAGGCTTGCATAAAACCCCCAGCTCTGGTCTTTCGGCGGCATAAAGGCGAAATTCATCCCGTAAACGCCCGTCACGAACGTAAGCGGCATGAATATCGTCGATATGATTGTGAGCACCTTCATCACTTCGTTTAGCTTGTTGGAGATGCCCGACAGGTAGATATCCATCATCCCCGACACCATGTCGCGAAATGCCTCGACGGTATCGATGACCTGTATCGTGTGGTCGTACACGTCGCGCAGGTACACGAGCGTGCCCTTCTTGAACAGCGTGGACTCCCCGCGCTGCAGACCGCTTATCACCTCGCGAAGCGGCCAGACCGACCGGCGTATCGTCAGCATGTCGCGTTTGGCGGCGTGTATCTTCTGAAGCGTGCCCTTGGTCGGGTCCATCACGAGCTCTTCTTCGAGGTCTTCGATGTCCTCGCCGAGTTGCTCGAGTGAAATGAAGTAGTTGTCCACTATCGTGTCTATGAGCGAATACGCCAGGTAGTCCGCGCCCATCTTTCTCGTGCGGCCCTTGTTGTTGCGGACCCTGTCGCGCACAACCTCAAAGATATCCCCGGAAGTCTCCTGGAAAGTTATGACAAAATTGTCCCCCAGCACGAGGCTCATCTGCTCGACGTCGATCTCGTCGTTGGCCTCGTTGCGCCGGAGAAGTTTGAGGACTATGTAGAGGTAGTTGTAAAAATCCTCCAGTTTCGGCCGCTGCGCCGTGTGAAGAATGTCCTCTAATAGCAGCGGATGCACGCCGAAATGGTTGCCTATCTTCTCGATGATGTCCACCTGGTGGACGCCGCCGATGTTTATCCATGTGACGGTCGGACGGCCCTTGAAGGCAAAACATTCCTCGACCGTCTGCGCTTCCTTTTCCTCGTAACGGTGCTCGTCGTAATCGAGTATCGTTATTGTCGTCTTTTCGGCGCGACGTGCGCCTACATGCACGAGCGTACCGGGATCAAGACCCGGTTTTTTAGTCTTGCTGCCCAATATTTCCTGCATTATGCGCCCCTAAATGCACCGGAAACACCCGCCATACGGGAAAAACCGTCCAACACCGTGGGCCTGCCTGAGAAAAACGCCCCCATTTGGGCCGGTAGACTACACCAACGGCCATTTCCTGTCAAGGTAAACGCCCTGCCGTCAACGTCAAAATGGCAGAAACACCGCCCTTTGGCGCCTCCGGTGGCATTTCGCCTTGCAGCCGCAAATCGGCTGAAGGGGTTTTTCTTGGCGCGTTTTCGTTTTTTCCCCCTGTGGTTTGCCTGAGGGCGTATATGTGGTATATTCCATTAGCAGGAACATACGGTAGCGTACCGCCTGGGGGCGGCAGCGCCGGCGTTGCAAGGATGCCGTGGCGATTTGCGGAGATACCGTATGACGACTGCAACCGAGACATCCCGGGCAAGAGACATTTTCGTCAATTCCATTCGCGCTCTCACGGAGGCGCTCGAGGCAAAGGATCCTTACACGTCAGGCCACTCCAAACGCGTCACCCAACTGGCCGCCGAAATCGCAAAAGCCCTCGACCTTTCAGCACGCGACGTCGCACAGATACGGCTTGGTTCCACACTCCATGACCTCGGCAAAATCGGCGTAAGGGAGTCCGTCCTGCACAAGAACGGACCGCTCACCGAGGACGAATACAAACACATCATGGAGCATTGCCTTATCGGCAAAAAAATCCTCGCGCCCATCTTCCGCGGGAGCGTCGTCCTCGAAATCGTCACCCATCATCACGAACACTATGATGGCAAAGGATTTCCCGACGGTCTCGCCGGGATGAAAATACCCCTTGCCGCACGCATCGTCGCCCTCGCTGACGCCGTCGATGCCATGGAAAGCGATCGCCCATACCGCCCCGGCCTGCCACTTTGGAAAGTCGCCGCCGAAATACGCAAGGCTTCCGGCACGCAGTTCGACCGACAGGTGGTCGATGCCTTCTTCAAGACCCCCCATGGAATCGAGCTTGCCGCCGCG
>CALMGO010000674.1 GCA_937863625.1 uncultured bacterium | reverse complement strand
CGGCGACGTCTTTATCGCATGGGAAAACGAGGCCCTCCTCGTCACAAAGACCATCGCTCCCGGCGAATTTGAAATCGTCACCCCCAGCCTCAGCATCCTCGCCGAGCCTCCCGTCGCCGTCATCGACAAGGTCGTGGACAAACGCGGCACGCGCGACGTTGCTGAGGCCTACCTTCAGTACCTCTACAGCGAGCCCGCGCAGCAACTCGCCGCAAAGCATTTCTACCGCCCGCGCCTGGCCTCGGCGGCCGACGAATACAAGGAAAATTTCCCGGCCCTTAACCTCGTCACGATCGACGAAGTCTTCGGCGGCTGGCGGAAGGCCCAGGCCGAGCATTTCTCCGACGGCGGCATCTTTGACAGTATCTATCAACCCGGAGAGTAATCGATACGACTCGCGTACCGGATACTAATGTCATGGCCTCAAGGCGATCAATAATACCGGGTTTCAATATCACGATGGGGCTCACGCTTTCCTATCTCGCCGCCATGGTGCTGCTCCCGCTTGCCGCGCTCTTTGTCAAGACCACTACCTCCACGTGGCAGGAGTTTCTCCAGACGGTCACGTCAGCGCGCGTGGTCGCCTCGTATCGCCTGAGTTTCCTTGCCGCCTTTGCCGCCGCCAGCATAAACGCCGTATTCGGGTTTCTCGTAGCGTGGGTGCTCGTGCGCTACAATTTCCCCGGAAAGCGCATCATCGACGGCCTTGTCGACCTTCCCTTTGCACTCCCTACTGCCGTAGCCGGCATTTCGCTTACCGCAGTCTACGCGCCGTCAGGCCTCTTCGGCAAGCCGCTGGCCGCGCTCGGCATAAAGTCAGCCTTCTCGCCCCTGGGTGTTGTAATCGCGCTTACCTTCATCTCGCTGCCGTTTGTCGTGAGGACGGTCCAGCCGATACTTCAAAATCTCGAGATCGAAAACGAGGAAGCCGCCGCGAGCCTCGGCGCAGGCCGCATGCAGACATTTCTGCGCGTGTTGCTTCCCACTGTCCTGCCCGCCGTTCTTACGGGATTCGCGCTTTCGTTTGCGCGTGCTCTCGGCGAGTACGGTTCCGTCGTCTTCATATCTGGTAATATGCCGATGAAGACGGAGATTACGCCGCTTCTCATCATGACCAAACTCGAACAGTTCGACTACCCCGGCGCCGCCGCCGTAGCCGTCGTCATGCTTGCTGCGTCCTTTCTCATACTGCTCGCGACTAATCTCCTGCAGTGGTGGGGCAAACGCCGCGGCATCTGGGTCTGACAGGGGAGGGCGATTGTGTCGACAATAGAAGACATCTCCTCCCGCGGCCCCCGGCTCTCAAAGGCCGCCACCGAGCCTGCGCTCGTTCGCTGGGCGCTCACTGCGCTCGCGGTCGCCTTTCTCGCCGTCTTTCTCATCGTCCCGCTCGCGGCCGTTTTCATCGAGGCCTTTGACAAGGGCGTATCCGTATATATCGCCGCAATCACCGACCCCATGGCGCTCGCCGCCATACGCCTGACCCTTCTCACCGCCGTCATCGCCGTTCCGGTCAATACCGTCTTCGGCGTCCTTGCCGCATGGGCGATTACCAAGTTCGACTTCCGCGGCAAAAGCGTCCTCCTCGCGCTCATAGACCTGCCGTTTTCCGTTTCGCCCGTCATCTCAGGACTCATCTTCATCCTGCTCTTCGGCGCGAGCGGCTTCTTCGGGCCCTTTCTCGCCGCCCACGACATAAAGATCATCTTCGCCGTCCCCGGCATCGTCATCGCCACGCTCTTTGTCACCTTTCCCTTTGTCGCCCGCGAACTCATCCCCCTCATGGACGCACAGGGCTCCGACGACGAGCAGGCCGCCCTCGCCCTCGGCGCGGGAGGCTTCCAGACGTTTATCCGCGTGACGCTGCCCAATATCAAGTGGGGGCTTCTCTACGGAGTCATTCTCTGCAACGCGCGCGCGATGGGCGAGTTCGGCGCCGTGTCGGTAGTCTCCGGTCACATCCGGGGTCTCACCAATACCGTGCCGCTCCACGTCGAGATACTCTATAACGAGTACAATTTCGCCGCCGCCTTCGCAGTTGCTTCGCTTCTAACCTTTCTCGCGCTTGTCACCCTCGTCGCCAAGGCGATAGTCGAGCGAAAGGCGCGCGCCGCCATGCGCGCCGCCGCGTCTCGTCGCACGTCCGGAGGTCCACATGAGCATTGAAGTCAGAAATATCACCAAGAGATTCGGCGACTTCGCCGCGCTGCGCGACATCAACCTCCAGTTCTCCACCGGGGAACTTGTCGCTCTCCTTGGCCCCTCAGGCTGCGGAAAGACCACGCTACTGCGCATCATTGCCGGGCTTGAGTTCCCCGAAACTGGCGATGTGCTCTTTGACGGCAAAAGCGCCGCGGAGCGCACCGTCCGCCAGCGCCGCGTGGGATTTGTCTTTCAGCACTACGCGCTTTTCCGCCACATGAGCGTATTTGAAAATGTCGCCTTCGGCCTGCGCGTGCGCCCGAGAAAGTTTCGCCCGTCAAACGCCGAAATCCGCGACAAGGTAAACACCCTCCTCAAACTCATCCAGATGGAGCACCTCGCCCGCCACTATCCCGCCCAACTCTCCGGCGGCCAGCGCCAGCGTGTCGCTCTCGCCCGCGCCCTTGCCGTCGAGCCCAGTGTGCTTCTGCTCGACGAGCCCTTCGGTGCGCTCGATGCCAAGGTCCGCCTCGAGCTTCGCCGATGGCTCCGCCGCCTCCACGACGAACTCCACGTCACCTCCGTATTCGTCACGCATGACCAGGAGGAGGCCCTCGAAGTCGCCGACCGCGTCGTCCTCATGAATGCAGGCCGCGTCGAACAGGTCGGCACCCCGGAGGAGGTCTACGACAATCCCGCCACTCCGTTCGTCTATACGTTTCTCGGCCATGTCAATATCTTCCGAGGCCGCGTTCACCGGGGGCACGCCCAGGTCGGCGCCGTCGAAATCGACGCTCCCGAATACACCGACGCCGATAACGCGCCCGCCGTCGGCTACGTCCGCCCCCATGACGTCGAGGTGTTCCGCGAAGCCGGAGACCCTCTCGCCATCCCCGCGCGCGTCGTCCGCGTGCAGATGCTCGGGCCGCTTGTCCGGCTTGAACTTGCCACTCTTTCAGGAGGCGATCCTCTTGAGGCGCAGTTGACGAGGAAAGGATTCCAGGAACTAAACGCCCGTCCGGGCGAGACCGTTTACGTGAAGATGGCCAACATGCGCGTCTTCATCTGATTGGCTGACAGATAACCTTGTCCGGGCGTTTGAACAAACAGGTATCCATATAGGAGATGTGTCCAAAAGGGTCAAAGTGACGCGGCAGTGTGTCCCGCTGGGGCGTCTGTCGCCGAATCATCACTGAAGGAAAGGAGTGTAAGTATGTCGGTGCCGTCTTGCAGAAGAGTCGTTGTTATGTTTGTCTCGGTGTTGTTCGTTGCCGTATTCTGTGCGCCTCTCTACGCGGGGGTGGATAACGACTGGGAACTCTGGACCGGCTTCAAGTTCAAAATGCCCGTCAACAAGGAAGTCTCTCTCTTCGCCTACCCGCAGCTTCGCTACGATCAGGACTGGGATAACTTCTACTATCAGCGCTACGACGTCGGCGTGAGTTACACGCTCTCGCCCAACTGGCGCGTCGAGCCTTTCTACAGTTACGTCGAAAAGAAAACCACCACGTGGAATCAGTCCGACCTCTTTTCGACGGACCTCTACTTCACCCAACCCTTCGCCCGTAACTTCGAGTTCGAAAACCGCGCCCGCTGGGAATTCAACTTTGACGGTGACCGACAGGCTGCCCGTGAGCGCGTAAAGGTCTCGGTCAAACTCCCCGACCTCAAGGATGTGAAACTCTACGCCTCCGAGGAAATCATCTACGACCTCTCAAACGGCGACTTCAAGGAAAACCGCGCCGGTGTCGGCATACAGAAGAAGTTCGAATCTAAAGTCTCTGTCGATGTTGCCTACCAGCTCACCAGCCGCCGCCAGGCGGGACACTGGGAAGACTTCGACACGCTGCTTGTCGTCTTCGGCTACACCCTCTGATTATCAATCCGCTAAATGAAAAAGGGGCGCGGAGAGCCGCGCCCCTTTTTGTTTTCTGTCCCGTCTTTATCTTACGATTTCGTTGCCGGCGCCACCACCGCTTCCTCCTCCACATGCCTGTATAGCAGGAGAAACGCCCCGGCTCCCACGATGAGCACCGCCGCCGCCGCGAGCATTGACGGCACGTATGAGTGCCACCTGTCATAACTGTATCCTGCCGACGGCGCCCCGAAAAAGCCCGACGCGATGTACACGAAGTTTATGAGCCCGTACACGGACCCCACCCTGTCCGGCCCGTAGGTACGCGACACGTCCGTCACGAAGAGTACGAAATTAGCGCCGTAATTAAACCCGATAAAGAGCGTCAGCAATGCAAACACAGGCCCGTATGCGCCGAACATCACCATCGCCGCCACGCAGAGCCCCTGAAGCGCCAGCGCCGCCGCCACCGCCCGACGCGTGCCGATGAGTTCAGACACACTCCCCCATGCGATCCGGCCTGCGGTGTTACCCGCCGCAAAAACCATCACCCCCGTCGCGAGCCACCATTCAGGCGTGCCGAATGTCCTGCCTATCCGTTCGATGCTGCCCACTATCGAGAGACCCGCCACCGTCCCCGCGAAAAATCCCGCCACAAGCGCCCAGAAATGCCCCGTCTTGAGGAGCCCCTTGGGAAACCGGCTCTTCTTTACCTCGTCCTTGACGCCCGGAGGATTGACAAGTACAAGAGCCAGAAGCGCTATGCCGACCAGTCCTGCGAGTCCGAAGATTCCCATTACCTCGAATGCCGTCATCCCCGAATTGATGAGGGCCCGTGCCGCCCACGCCAGCACAAACGACCCGCAACCGTACGATGACACCACGAGCCCCGTCGCGACTCCCTTGTACCTTGGAAACCACTTCACCACCGTCACGAGCGGCCCGATGTATGTGAACGAAAGCCCCACCCCGAAGAGCACTCCAGTGCTCCAGAAAAGCGCCGAAGGACTCGTCCCGTATTTCGCGCCTATGAGAAGAGACGTCCCGTAGAGTATCCCGCCCGTCATCGTCGTGATGCGCGGCCCGAGATGATGAAGCGACCACCCCGCTATCACAAACGTCGCCGCAAATACCACTATCTGCGCTCCGAGCACCGACTGCGCCTGGCTCGCCGTAAAGCCGTAATCCTCCTGAAGCGCGCGGTCGAATATCCCCCACGTGTATTGAAACCCCAGCAGGAGATCTATCATCATGCACGCCGCAAGTATCAAATACCGTTTCAATCCATGTTTCCTTTCAACTTCCCCGCGTTGCCTGTTCACAGTGCGGCGGACAATCTCAACTCTTGGCCGGGGTATCCTTAATGCGTGGCACTGGTGGCCTTTTGACCAGTGCTGATTCAGTCTTGCATGGCGGGCCTCAGCCCGCGCGGAGTTTTCAACATAGAGAGAGTACCATCTTCGGCTCTCTCTCTGACGGGTCCAGTCCCGTTACCCCTGTCGCTTTTCAATCCTCGCCCACGCGTCCTTGAGG
>CALMGO010000673.1 GCA_937863625.1 uncultured bacterium | reverse complement strand
TCCGCGCGGATTGAAAAGGCCGAAAAGGCCCTTGAGGCCGTCGAGGCCAAACTCTCAAATCCGAATTTCGCGGGCCGCGCCCCCGTCGAAATAGTCGACCGGGAGAAGGCGCGCCGAGACGACATGAGGGGCGAACTGGACAAACTGCGCGCCAATCTTGCCGACCTCGACGTGTGAGGAGTTCTTCAGCGAAGAGTTGTACGCGCGTGCCGGAATATCCCGGCGCCGAAGGAGTGTCCCATGCGCGAAGTAGAATGCGAACTCGCCAAGATTATCATAAATGAACGGCAGGACGGCCAGGTCGTCTGGCTTCAGGAAAAGGGCGGCGGGCGCGCCTTTGCGATTGTGGTGGGTTTTTTCGAGGCCAGCAGCCTGCGCGACCGGGTGAGGGAGTTTCTCCCGCCGCGGCCGATGACTCATCATCTCGTGTCAAACTGCATACGCGACCTCGGCGGCAGGCTTGAGAGGGTCCTCATCAGCGAACTCAAGGAAAACACGTACTTCGCGCGCCTCGTGGTGAGACAGGACGGCAAGGCGGTCGAGGTGGACGCGCGCCCGAGCGACGCGCTGGTGGTCGCAGTGCAGGAGCGTGTGCCGATCTTCGTCGCCGAAGACGTCCTCGACGAGGCCGCCAAATGGTCCATCACTCCGGACATCTCGCTTGATGACCTCGACGGCGCAGACGACCTCGACGACGAGATAGAAGACGATGACGAAGATGAGGATTCCAGCGAGAACGAGGGAGGCTTCTGAAGAAGCCCTTCCGCGCCGCTCGCGCCTGTGGTGACTCATATCCGCGTTGGGACTTGCCGAAAGCGCTTCTTGTGATTATGATTTGCCCCACGCCGGCACGTGCCGCGATTTTGATAAGACGGCCGGCGAGCCGCCGCAACGGTGGCTGAGTGGTCGAAAGCGGTCGTTTGGCGAACTACCGCAAGTAGTGTGGGACCATAGAGTTGCAGTGGTAGATAGAGATGTTACGCGGCGGAGGGGTGGCTGAGTGGTCGAAAGCGACGGTTTTGAAAACCGTTGTAGGGGAAACCCTACCGGGGGTTCGAATCCCTCCCCCTCCGCCATATAGATGAGTTTGCGGAACACCCGAGCGGCGTGATTGACAGGACCAAGGGCCGCGAATGATCGACGAAGTGTTTTTATACCGTCAGATGTGTGATTTGGAGGGGCATCAGGCCCTCCAAAGAGGCATGAACTTCCGGATGAATCCCCGCTACTCTGTGGTGCTCATGTCGCAACGCTCTAATGCTCCTTACCAGGACAGGATTCTCCCCGACGGCATGACCATTGAGTACCAGGGGCACGATGTTCAGAAAGCCGATGGAGCGCCGCCCCCCAAGGAGCAGGATCAACCGAGGCTAACGGCAACCGGCAAGTTGACACAAAATGGCATGTTCGCGGACGCCGTGGAGAGATATCGCGCCCAAGCCGCGCCACCGGAAGTAGTAAAAGTCTACGAGAAACTCTTAAACGGCGTGTGGTCTCTCAAGGGGTACTTTGATCTGATTGCCTACCGGTACGAAAGTGACGGTGTGCGCAATGTTTTTGTTTTCGAGTTGAGAGTGCGTGACGAGCAGGACATTGACATCAGTGCTCCACTTGAGATTAGACACACGCGCCTGATTCCGAGCGAGATAAAGAAAGAGGTATGGAAACGCGACGGCGGCAAGTGTGTGCTGTGCGGCGCAACCCAGAACCTTCACTTCGATCATGACTTGCCTTTTTCCAGGGGTGGGGCGAGCATTACAGCTGTGAACATTCGGCTTCTTTGTGCAAAGCACAACCTTGCGAAATCAGATAAGATCGAGTAACTGCGGCGTGAACCCATAGTTCTTGTTTATCGGCCGTCGATACAGGTGAAGTCCCGCGGTTCGATAGTGTTGACGAGTTTCTTTCCCGCATACTCAATCACCCACGCGTCTGCAGCCCACGCCTTTTCGAGCGCGCCATCGGCGAGGCGCACCAGCGCCCACCTCCCGATAAAGCGCAGGCTCCCTGTATGCGCCACGTAGCCTTTGGGCGTAACGAGAAAGAGATACCTCTGCGACTGGCTCCTTATCTCCGCGGCAACGGCCCCGTGCGTGGCGGCGCCCATCCTCCACACTCCGCTCGTATCAAATGAGAGTACCCAAGGCAGCACGATACCGTCGGTAAACAGCGCCGTCGCAGAGACCGCCGAAGAGGGAGTCTTTATGCCGTACGAAGCGCTCTGCCAGGCGCCGTCGGCGAGCATGGAATGCTCCACCGTGTCAAACTCCGCGGCCCTGTTGAGCGAAAAGAGCGTCATCTTCCCGCCGTCGCCGTACGACGCCTCTACGCCGCGCCGGCCGGGCGACAGCCGCGCATCGCCGAAATGAAAATGAGCCTCAGCCGTGTGCGCGCCTTTCTGACCCACAGTGTCGATGATGACGCACACGTCCCTGCCGATTCGCAGAACATCGCGCCGGTGCGACCAGGGGCGGGCTGTTGTCGGGGGCAGTTCGCCCGCCGACCAGTCGATTTCCTCGGAAAAGAAATGCCCCACGGGCCGCGCGTCCGCAAGAGAGAGCCATCTGAACGCGGACGCCGGCTTTGCCTGCGCCGCGGAGTCCACCATTACCGTGTTGTGAAAATGCGTCCCGCGAAAAGCGTCGCGCCACGAACGGGCGGCATTGTAGCGGTACGTCCCCGCATCGATAAGCCTCGGCGCGCCCTTCCAGAGCGTCACCGACAGCGCATCGGCATGGCCATGGCTTGAAACCGGCGTATACCCTTGCGGCCCCGCGTCAAACTCCATCTGCATGGCGGCGTCCGCGCTCTTTATCACGCTAAGCCCCGCCCCCGGGAAGAACGCACTTGCCTGGGTGCCGGCACAGGCCCCTGCGCACATCGGGGAAGGGGCGCCTGCCTGTCCCGGAGGCCAGACTACACGGTGCTCACGTCGCCTGCCGGTCGGGCCCAGAAGCCACATGGCCTCCGGCGCCGACGCCGCGGCGGGAGACTGCGCCTCCGCAAAGAGAGCCTCCCCGAATGCGATATCAGATCTCAGGTCATTGGGAGCGCACTGTGCAAGGCGCAGCGCCACCGCCTCATCGCTGTCGCCAAGGTGCGCAAACGTTCCGTCAGGCCGCGAGAGGTGAGACAAAAAACCGTACATAGCCTGAAGACGGTTTGCGAAACTCTCCGAAAACTCACCCCTGCCTCCGACCGCCATGCAAAGTCCGAAAAGCCCCGCCACAAACCTGTGATACGCAGTTGACTGCTCACGCGACGCGCCGGAGTCAAATGTCTGCCGCGTCATCTCGTCGGTCAGTATCCTCGCTGCGCGTCCGCGCCAGCGGCGTCCCTGGTCGGTCTCCCGAAATTTCAACCCGCAGACGAAAAGCCCCGCGGCCTCGCCGATGATGTGGTTGGAGGGGTTTAGCCCCATGCTCAGGAAACGCTCAATGTAGCACCCGTGCTCAAAAAGCGCCCTGCGAAGCCTCCCGGTCGTTTCGGCGTCGAGAACGCCGGTATCGTCGATAAACGCCCATGTAACGGCGCGCACTCCGGCCTCAAGCGCACTCATCCAGTTGGGTCCGCGAAGCAGGGGATTGGCGTCAATCCATCCGGACAGGAGCTTCGCGAGTCTCTCGGAGTAGCGCTCGTCGCCCGAAAGATACGCAGCGCGCGAAAGCGCCGCGAGGTCGCCGTGGCGCGAGAGTTCCCAGGTGAAGCGGATGTCTCGCGAGTCGCCGGGCTGCGGCGAGATGTCGAAGGAATAGCCGCCGCTCCAGCGTTGCCCATCTGGGAATGCCGCGTGCCAGTCAGGCATGCCGTCAGGCGCCTTGTAGCGAAATCCTCCGAACAGGGTGAATTCCCCGTTCATTGTGAGGGACGCCTCTGCAAGACACGGCTTGATCAAGTCCGCCGCCGCAAATACGCGCCGCAGCTCGAACCGGTCGGCAAGCGCGGTAAAGACGCGCCGGCATGGAAGCTCTGCGGGCGTCTTGGGCCGCCAGGAACGCGAAATGCGTTCGAGCGTCGCGAGCCTCAGTCGGGCCGCGACCTCTGCGACGGTCATCTGGCCGGCCAGCCAGCGTATTTCAGAAAGATTCGGTATCTTCAACGTCGCCGTCTTTCCGAGGCACAAGGAAGAGTTGTCCGTATACTTCGCTTTCGATTTTGTAATGCTCGGTGATCGCATCCTGAATCGCCGGCGAAAAGAGTATCCATGGCCCCTCATCAACCGGCATGATGACCATCGCAAATTTCTTCTCTCGCACCGGCTTGAGGAAAACCTCCTCCGTCAGCGCCCCCGCCTCGATCATCTGGGTCATCTTGTAGAAATCATCGCTTGCTCCCTCGGCGCGCGAGCCGATAGTGAACCCGGGAGCGCGGAGGAATATCATCCCGTCGGTCGTTTGAAACGCCTCATGTATTGCCGTGTCCGCGAGAAAGTCGCTATTTGTCTTGTCGCCATAGATGCCGAAACGGTAGTTCGCCCCGACCGCCGCGAGAAACACCTGTACGGTAATCACCGCCGCGACGGCGAACGATATCTTTCCCGCGCGCGAAAGCGCCTCGACCTTTACCCACAAGAGACCCACGACAAGCGAGAGCGCCGCCGCAAGATCAAAAAGATATGACCGGCTCGCTCCGACTTTCCCGCTCATGAAAGCCATAAGAAGCCCGAAGAAGCCGTAGAGCGCCACAAGCAGGAGACGCCGGTCCTTGATAGACTTTACCGCAAGCACCGGCCATGCCGCCATCGGCACGATGTAAAGCGCCAGGGTCACCGCGATGTGTCTGAAACTCCTGTGTATCTCAAGCGGCGCTATGCTTGCGTAGCGAAGCGTATTTATAAAATACGGCCTCCCGAAAAGAAGCCCGCAGAGCGTGAGCCCCGCCGCGACGAACGCGAGAAAAACGGCGAACATCTTTATGCTCCCGCCGCGTTTGCCTTCGAGAAAGAGCGCTGAGAAAGCGGCCGCGGCCGCTATAAGCGACGTCTGCTTGCTGAAGAAGGCAAGTGCGAACGACACCACAGCCCAATAGCGCCTGCCGCCCTCCGCCCGCCAGAGATAAAGCCCGAGAAGCGAAAAGAAAATCCCCGGCCAGTCGGTCACGAGATACCCCGCCCGGCTCATGACGTGCCTTTCGACCACAAAGAAAAGCGCCGCGATCACCGCGGCTTTGGCGGACGAGGTCTCGCGCCGGATAAAGAGGTATATCACCACGGCCGCGCCCGCGTAAAACGCCACGGATACCATCCGCGCCGCCGCCGTCACCGGCCCCGCAAGCCACAGCACCAATCCCGACAGGTAGAAGAGCACGGGGTTGTAGATGGTGAAGAAGTAAGGCGGCTCCGTGACGATGTTGTAAATGCTCCGCCCGTTCGCGACGCGCCACGCAGCGTCTATATCGGTGCCTTCGCCGACGTCGAGAGGGTAGGGGTATATCACGTGCATCACGATTCTCACGACCACGAAAGCCGCGAGTATTGAAAGTGAAAAGATAACCGCGCCGGAAACATGATCCCGTCCCGGCATCACGCCGGGCGCGGGCGCGCCCGGGGACTGTGAAGCACATGGTTTTTGTTCCGGCTTTCCGACGGGTCTGTCCATGAAGCCTTTCCTCGGCGGGAGTCCGCGCCTTGAGGCAGGCGCCGTCAGTTAGAAAAATGAAACTTGATGATGCACCAGATGGCCGAGAAACCATCCTTCCAGCCGATCTTCTTGCCTTCGGTGTAGTCGCGGCCTGCGTAGGAGATAGGCATCTCGTAGATGCGGCAGTGCTTCTTGGCGAACTTGGCAGTCAGCTCAGGCTCCACGCCGAAACGGTTGCTCTTGATCTCGATGTCGCGGATGACCTCCGTCTTGAAGACCTTGTAGCAGGTCTCCATGTCGGTAAGGTTGAGATTGGTGAACATGTTGGACAAAAGCGTAAGAAACTGGTTGCCCAGAAAGTGCCAGTAGAAAAGCACCCTGTGGCTCTCCCCGATAAAGCGGGACCCGTAAACGACGTCGGCCTTGCCGTCGACTATAGGCCGGATGAGGCGGAAGTACTCCTGCGGGTTGTACTCGAGGTCAGCGTCCTGAATGATCACTATGTCGCCTTCGACCTTTGAGAACCCCGTGCGAAGGGCCGCACCCTTGCCCTGATTTACCTCGTGGTAAAAGATGCGGATTTCCGGGTCATTTATCTTTGCCAATTCGTCGCGCGTGCCGTCCGTCGAAAAATCGTCCACGACGACGATTTCCTTCGGCAGCGCCACCGCCTTTACCGCTGCGAGTATCGAGTGAATCGTCGTCTTCTCGTTGTAGACCGGGATGACCACGGATACCTTCCGGCCCTCGGGCATCTTTACCCGGAACGATTCGACCACGCGCGCGGCTTGACCGTCGAGAAACTCCCCGCAGTAGCGGCACTTGACCGCTTCCTTGAGTATGGTCTCCGCGCAGAAGGGGCACTTCCTCATTTCACTACTGCCTGCTTTGATTTCTTCCACGGTTTTTCCCCAGGGTATCTTAGATTCGAGCTACTGTAACAGGCCGTCCCAGCGCCAGCGACTCCTCCACTGCAAATGTCGCCGCGCTGACTGCGTAAATCTCCTCAAACGAAACCGGCTGCCTGCCGTATTTTATCCCTTCAAAGAACGCCGCCAGTTCCTTCTCGTGCCCCTTGTCCTGCGAGAGCGTTCTCGTCTGCTTGCTCGTACCGTCGAAATAGAGCAGCGTCTTTCGAAAATCCTCTATGACTGCGGTGGCGGAGCCGCCGGATATCTCTATTCGTTCCTTGCTGAAGGACGTGTCCCCGCTTGCCACATATACGATTGAAGCCGCCGATCCGTCGCTAAATCCTATCGTTACCACTACGCTGTCGGCGTCCGCAGCCAGCGCCCCCGCCCCTCCCGTCCGCATTGCAAAGACCGTCTGAGGCAGCGCGCCTGTCATAAACGCGGCAAAATCGATGAAATGGCAGACTTCGCCCAGAACCCTCCCGCCCCCCTCGGTGGCGTCCTGCACCCAGCTTTCCTGGCCGATAGCGCCGGCGTTGACGCGGTAGTTTATCGTGAGAGGCCGCGTCGTTCCAGCAAAAAGCGACCTCGCCGCAGCCGCGTGAGGCGACCAACGGCGGTTAAACCCGACCATAAGTACTTTGTGAGCAGCATTATACGCCTTTCGGACCTCTTCGAGCCCCTCCATGTCCAGGGCAAGCGGCTTCTCCACAAAGACGTGCCTGCCTGTCGACAGAGCCATGGCGGCCTGTCTGGCGTGGAGGTTGTGCCTGGTGGCGATGACGATGGCGGTGATGTTTTTGTCCTTGAGGACCTCGCCGTAGTCGCTCGCCGCGTACTCGAAGCCAAATTTCTTCCCTGCGTGCCGCGCCGAGAGGCCTCCCGCCGATGCGATGGCAATGGGGGCTGCGGTCTTGACCTTCCCGAGTGCCGGGAGGAGCACCGACGACGCGAAAGCGCCTGCGCCGATGAAGCCGACACCGGTCTTTTCCTCTCCGGTCACGCTCGCCTCGCGAAGCGATACCCTGCGCGACATGGCAGGCGCGTCGCTGTATGAGAGCACGACGCCGATAAAGATTTCCTTAGCCTTGCCGAGTATCATATCGTAGGCAGTGGCGGCCTCGGCGATGGGAATCTGGTGCGTGGTGATGGATTTGAGGTTTACCTTGCCCGAGGCGATAAGCGAAAGAAACTCCTCGAAATTCTTGCGTTCGTGCCAGCGCACGTAGCCGATGGGGTATTCGACGCCGCGCTCCTCGTAATTGGGGTCATAGCGCCCCGGCCCATAGGAGCGCGAGACCGTGAGCGTGAGCTCCTTGTCATAGAACTGCCTGCGCCGGATTTCCATCCCGACGTCGCCGACTACGACTATGCGCCCGCGGTCGCGTGACACTGCCGACGCGAGCCGTATCGGTTCGCTCGACGACGTTGCCGCCGTGATGAGGACCGCGTCAAACCCCTGTCCGGACGTAAAATCCGAGGCGCGGTTGGCGAGTTCCGCGGATGTCGAGAGGTATCCGCCTGATGCGCCGAGACTTTTGGCAAGCGAGAGCTTCTTTTCATCGATATCGATGGCGAATACCTTCACGCCCGAGGCCGAGAGTATCTGTACCGTCAAGAGCCCCAGGAGCCCGCAGCCGATGACGGCGGCCGACTCGCCAAGCGACATCTGCGCCTGCCTGACGCCGTGCATCGCGATCGAGCCGAGGGTAACGTAGCAGGCGTCCTCGAAGGCGACGCCTTCGGGGATCTTTACGCAAAGGTTTTTGGGAACGCAGACGACCTCGCTGTGCGTGGCGTACTTGGCCCCGGCGCATGCCACGCGGTCGCCGATGGTGAATTCCGATGCTCCCTCTCCCACCTCGATGACTACGCCCGCCGAGGAATATCCGAGCGGGATGGGCGTATCGAGCCTGGACCGGACGGCCTGTATCGTCGCGGCGAGTCCGTCGCGCTTGACTTTGTTTATGACCTGGCGAACGAGGTCCGGCCGGGCGACGGCTTTGCCGGCGAGGGATTTTTGCGCGAGTTCTATCGCAGCGCGCTCGGTGCCGGCCGAGACGAGGGAGGCCCGGTTTGCCACGAGCAGATATCCCGCGCGGCAAAGCGGCGCCGGAAGGTCGGCGACTTCGAGCTTGCCGCTCTTAAAATTCTCGACTACCGAGAGCATCCACGGCTCCTTTCGCGCAAGGCCTACTGCTCCTTGCGGCTGGTCCTCTCAAGTTTCATTTCGTATATCTTCACGCAGATGAAGAACTCATAGCAGAGTTTGAAGAAAGAATATATGAACCCCGGCACGCCGTCAAGAAACCCGAGGTTCACAAAATACATGTACGCAAAGCGAACGGGCGGACGCATGAAAAGCGGCAGCTTCTCGAAAAAGACTTTCTTCTTCTTGATGGCCGAGTCGTCCTTCATCGTCGCGGCGCGTTCCTCGTCGGTGAGGAGGTCCTCATGGAGCCGCCTGACCGACTCAGTGGCCTCATAAGACGAGTAAGAGTTGTGCCGCGCGACAAGCGCGGTAAACCCTTTACGGTCGTCGTGGATAAGGTCGCCGGCAAGATAACCGTCGCCGCCTTCGTAGACGGGCACGGGGTTGACCAGCCGCTGGAAACGCAGTTTCCTGTGGCGAAAGAGCCTGAGAATCCACGTCTTGTAAAGCGCGCTGTAGCGAAGCCACCTGCCGAGAAAGATAAACCGCCGCCTGAGCCAGTACGCGGTCTTGTCCGCGGGGTCGGCGTCAACGACAGAGATAATCTCAGCGGCCAGTTCGTCAGTCACCACCTCGTCTGCGTCGACATTGAGGAGCCACTCGTGCGAAAAGGGGATATTGTCAAGCGCCCAGTTGAGCTGCGCCGCCCAATTGTCGAACTTGCGCGAATACACCTTGTCCGTGTACTCCCTTACGATGCCGAGCGTAGCGTCGGTGGAGCCGCTGTCGAGCACGCATATCTCATCGGCCCACTTGACGCCTTTGAGGCACGTGCGGATATTGACCTCTTCGTTCATCGTGAGGATGAGAACGCTGACCTTGTTGGGCTTCTTATCCATTCTTCATTTCCGATAGTTTCCTGAAGACGTCGATAAACCGCTCCACGTGCCGTTTCCACGAAAAATCACGCACCCGGCGTTCGCCCGCTTCGGCCAGACGCTTCGCGGTAGCCGAATCAAGCGCCTCCTCCACCTTATCGGCAAAATCGGTCGCATTGAAAGTATCGAAATAAAGCGCAGCGTCGCGAGCCATCTCTCGGTTGCACACTATGCCCGACGAGACTATGGGTTTCCCGCACGCCATAGCCTCGAGAAGCGGATGGCCGAAGGACTCCGCGAAACTCGGCCACACTACCACATCCGCCGCATTGTAGATGCGCGGCATGTAATGATAACCCACGCTCCCGTGAAAAGTGATTCTGTCGCGAAGTGCGTGCTCTTCCATGAGTTTCCACGTCCTCTGCTCGTAGCGGCTGCCGTTGGGGTCGACCGCGCATGTCAAAAAGAGCCTGACGTCGCGCCCTCTTCGGACGAGCTCGGCCATCGCTTCCATGAGCGTGTCGAAATTCTTGTGTTTGCCGTAGAGCGACGGGTAGAAAAGGACGATCCCCCTCTTGATGCCCTCAAG
>CALMGO010000672.1 GCA_937863625.1 uncultured bacterium | reverse complement strand
GAACTACGTCCCAGACGAGATGCCCACCGCCGAAAATGACGTCAAGGGGCAGACCTTCTGGCAGTACCTCGACGAACGTTCCATCCCTACGCTTTCTTTCCGCGTGCCGGCGCGTTTCCCGGCCTACCGCCTCAAACACGGGCGCGCGCTTGCCGGACTCGGCGTCCCTGACGTCAGAAAGACAATGGGCGAGTTTACGTACTACACCACCGAGCTCATCGCTCCGCAGGAGCAAGGCTCCAGCGAAATGGGCGGCCGCGTCGTCCCGCTTTACTTCAAGCCCACCACCGACGAGGCCAAGACCGTCATCATCGGCCCCCGTAACGAGATCTTTCCCGTCGAGACCGTCGATGCACAGGGAAAGAAAAAAACCAAGGTCGAAGACACCTACATCGATCTCAAACTCAAGAAGAACGTCGACTCCGTTACCATCCAGACCCCCGAATGGACCGGTACCTTAAAGCCCGGCCAGTGGTCAAAGCCCGTCATGTTTACCTTTAACTTCAACAAGTTCATCACCCTTGAAGGCTTCGCAAAGTTCTACCTCCTCGAACACTCTCCCGAGGTCAAGCTTTACCTTCAGCCCATAAGTTTCCACCCGAAAACACGCGTCGTCGCCTCAGGCCCGGTAAGGATTTCAACCCCGACGTCCTTTGTCGGCGACCTCTATGACAAATACGGCCCCTTCAAGACTCTCGGCTGGGCCGCAGATACCTGGCCACTCAATGAACTGCGTATCCCCGAGGAGGTCTTTCTCGAGGACCTCTATGAATATGTCGGGCAGTTCCGCCGCATGATGATGGATTTTCTCGCCTCTGATGAGCCGCTCTATGTCCACGTCTTCAGTTTCACAGACCGCATAGGCCATATGTTCTGGCACCACATCGACCCCAAACACCCCCTCTACGATCCGGAGAAAGCGGCCAAATACTCGAACGTCATCCTCGATGCCTATAAGATGATGGACGAAATAGTCGGCGACGTATTAAAGACCCTCGACGACAACAAGTGGCTCTTCGTCCTCTCCGACCACGGCTTCCACTCGTTCCGCTACGCGTTTAACTACAACACGTGGCTTGCCAAGAACGGTTTCATCGTCAGCAAGGACGGCGCCGCAGACTCCAGGCAGATGAAGCTCGACGACCTCTTTGGACACGGCCAGTTCTGGGGCAATGTCGATTGGTCAAAGACCACTGCTTACGCACTCGGTCTCGGCGGCATCTACATCAACAAGGCCGGACGCGAAGCGCACGGTGTCGTCACTGACTCCGACTACGACTCCGTCCGCGACAATATCATTAAAGGCCTCCAGGACTACGTCGACCCCGCCACCGGAGAAAAGCCCGTCTTCAAGGTCTACCGCCGCGAAGATTCCTACACCGGCTACGACCCCGACGACATGCCCGACCTGCGCGCCTCCAACTCCGAAGGCTACCGCTGCTCGTGGCAGTCCTCCCTCGGCGGCTTCCCGCCCGAAATAGTCGACACCAACGCGCGCAAGTGGAGCGGAGACCACTGCAGTTTCGAACCTTCCATCACCAAGGGCATCTTCTTTTGTAGCCACTCCATCCCCGGCAAGGATCCTGCGCTCCTCGACTTCTTCCCCACGATTCTCTCGCTTTTCGGGTTTGAGGCCGAGGGCGTCGATGGCAAAAACCTCTTGAAAGGGTAGGGGGGGCTCAGTTTGCGCTGGCTTGCCAACCTCTTGACAATCTACATGCCCGCCTCAGTGCGGGCCTTGGCCTGCCGCGAGGTGAGCGGCGATTTCACCGCCATACTCGCTGCGAGGCTCGAGTCTGCCGGGTCGTCCGCGCTTGAAGAGTTCAGCCTGGCCGCGCATGAGACCGGCCTTCGAGCCGGAGAGCGCCTCAAGGCGCAGTTTCGCCTCGACTCGTCTTTTGCTGATGCCCGCCTCGCGTGGAAAATCGTCTCCAGGGCTTCCGGCATGACATTCACCGTCGCTGATTGCCCCGGCCGTGCCGTCTTCGACCATCTTTCATGTCCCGTGCTCCAGGCCGGAGGAGTCCGCCTCTGCGAGAATTTCTGCCTCCCCATGGTCGCAGGCCTCACCCAGGCCATCTGCCCATCGTGTGGCGTCGAAATCGTCGAGCCCGCCAACCTCCAGCGCCCCTGCAAGAAGGCGCTCGTAATGAAGAAAGACTGCCGATGACAGATCAGTCCATATACGCATACATCTCCGGCAAGAAGCCCATAATCGAAAAGGCGCTCGACCACTTGCTCACGCCTCCTCCCGGCAACCGCGCCGAACGCGTCTACCAGTCCATGCGCTACACGGTCTTAAACGGCGGAAAGCGCCTGCGCGCCATTCTCGTCATGGCAACCGCCGAGGCCTTGAAGCACCGCGCCACTTCCGTCGTCAAGGCCGCATGCGCGACCGAATTCGTCCATGCATGCAGCCTTATCCTCGACGACCTTCCCTCCATGGACAACGCCACCATGCGCCGCGGCCGCCCCGCCAACCATCTCGAGTTTGGTGAGGCCACCGCCGTGCTCGCCGCCGACGCGCTTCTGATGGAATCGCTCAATCTCGTCTCGGACAACTGCACCGAGGTCGCGCTTCCCGCCGACCTCACGGCGCGCGCCGTCCGCGCCCTCGCCGACGCCGTCGGCCCAGAGGGCATGATAGGCGGCCAGCACGTCGACCTTGAAATCGCCGGGAGGTCCGCCGACTTTGAGACGCTCGAATACGTATGCAGCCACAAGACCGGCGCGCTTTTTACGCTGTGCGTCCAACTGGGGGCGCTTCTCTCACGCGCCCGCGAGTTCGAGATACAGGCCCTCGAGAACTACGCCAAGAACCTCGGCCTCGCCTTCCAGATTCGTGACGACATCCTCGACGAAGTCGGCGACCCCGACTCCCTCGGCAAAAACGTCCACCAGGACGCCGGGCGCACGACGTTTGCCACTCAGTTCGGCATAGATGCCGCAAGGAAAGCCGTCCACGACCTCTGCAATGTCGCGGTGGACAGCCTCCAGGCCCTCCCCGTGAAGTCCGCCCCTCTCGTGGCCCTTGCAAGATACGTCTCGGAAACGGAGGAATAAGTGGACCCCCGCGACGATGCCACCTCTCCCGAGCCGGTCGATGATTTTCGCCGCCGTCTCAAGGACCTGGGCTATCTCGAGAATCCTCTCGACAAGTTTTTCATCGGGGGCTCCCACGGCCGCACCGGCGTCTTTATAGCCAATATCAAGATCGCCCTCAAGGTCGGCGTCCTTGGCGGGATCTTCCTGGGCCTCGTCACGGCCTTCGGCCTCGAGTTCTTGAGCCGCGAATCCTTCAGCGCGCCCGCCGTCGCCAAACTCGCCGCCTACTTTTCCATAGTCTTCACCGGTATCTTCAGCGTCCTCGAACTCGTCATATGCCTCGTGGTTACGATTCTCGGACGCACCTTTCGACGCCTCTTTACCCGCACGCAGATGATCGCGCTCTACAGCGGAGTCTTTGCAGGGCTCTTTACCGCGCTCTACGGCGCCGCCTGGTGGTGGGCCGTCGCGGGCGAAGACCGCCTGCTGTCGGGCAATTCGCTTGTCGCCCTTCTTGTCACTGCATTGTTGTCTCTGGCCATCGGCCTTCTGACGCGTCTGGCCGTCACGGCGCTTCTGGCTACGATGGGAGGCGCCGACCTCACCGCCCGGGGCAAGGGCCGCGCCACGAGGCTCTACTTCGCCGTCCTCATCGTCTGCATCGGCGCATTTGTCGGTTTCCGCCTTGCGACGGCACGCGGCGTTCCCGTTTCACCTTCGCCTTATGAGCGGGCCGCTTCGCCGCTTGCGGTCACGATTATCGCCATCGACGGCGCCGACTATGACTTTCTTTCCCGCGCTGTTAATTCCGGGGATTGTCCCAATCTGGCCGCTCTTCGCGACCGAGGGTTCTGCGCTCCTCTCTCGCGTATCGAACTGCGTGTAAACCCGGCCGTCTGGACCACCCTCGCCACCGGCGTCTATCCCGCCAAACACTCGGTGACCTCATACTCTGGACAGGAAATCCCTGGCCTCGGCCTCTACATCAACGACCGCACGGGTTTCGGCCTCTACGACGCGCTGCTTGCCGCGATGCCAGCCGTCGGCCTCTCGCGGCGCGCCCCTCTCGAACGCGCCTCCACAGGCTACGGCGCCGTCTGGGACATCTGCGCGCAGAAAGGCGCACTCTCCGGTATCGTCAACTGGTGGGGCACATGGCCCGCCGAAGACTTTCACGGTTTTCTCGTCTCTGACCGCATGTACCCCAAACTGCAGTTCTCAAAGGCCCTCTTCCGGCCCATCGAGTTTGAACGCGAGGTTTACCCGCCCGTACTCTTTGATTCTCTCTCTACCTATCCCATCACCTCCGCACGCGTCAGTGAGGACTCCCGCCAGGCTGCCCAGGACATCGACCGTTTTGCCGTAACTGCGCTTCTTGCCAGAGCAAGGCGGAAACGATGATCACCACCCGGACCACGTTTTTGAGCAGGAG
>CALMGO010000671.1 GCA_937863625.1 uncultured bacterium | reverse complement strand
CAGATATGCCGCGCGGTCGGCGTCGTCTTCGAACACCACCTGGCGGTAATTGCCGTGCTGCGTGACGTGCTGCGGCCAGCCTCTAACTGTGACTCTCGCCATCCTTGGCATGGCACACACATTAACCGATTCCGCCGCTTAAGTCAACACTAATAAATGGTATCTGTCCCCAATTACAACGAGTAGGAAAACCCCGGCAGGGACTCTTGACCTTCAAGGTTATGGGTGTCCCCATTTATGCCCCAGGTCCCCCCATACGAAATCGGTCAACTCCCGGCCAGCAGCACCCAGTACACAACCAGGAAACACCAATCGATGAAACGCAGCGCGCGCCACGCTTTCCTGTCACTTCCCAGTGCGGTGTACAGCACCGCCAGCATCCCTACGGCGCTAACCACAGCCATGTAATGCTCCCATAGCAGCGTTGCACTGAGGAACAACAAGGCAGCCAATATCACTTGAAGTGCTATTTTCGACATCGCAGGTAACCTCCTATTACTTCGCTTTATCGATTGTTTTCTTGATGCCCCAAGTCCAAGTCGAGAACTCAAAGGAATCGCCCATCCAGGAAACACCGTTTGCCGACACCTTGTTTGGCCATCCGCCCTGCGTTGCGAAACAGAATTTCCCGACCATCAAACCTAGTTGACCATCATAGTAACTAGCAGACGGTACTGCCCAATCGCCTAAGTCCTCATGTTTCTCGCGCCATTTGTGGATTATGTACGTCCCATTAAACGGATCGTTCGCAAATTTCCCGCCAACCGTACCGGACCCATGCCCAAAGAGCACGAGCCCGAACGTATCATAGGCAGGCGCCTCCACCTGCGAGGCGGTAAAGTGCGCAACCTTCCAGTCGAAGTATATGACGTTGAACCCCTTGTTAGTCAGTGTCGTCTTTGCGTATTGTGCAACTCCGGGTATGCCAACGCGAGCCCAGCTAGCCATATCTCCTATCGCGATGACGACGGTGTTTGGGACCGTGAATTCATCCCCCTGTTTCACGTCTTTTTCGGCCTTGTAGGGTCTAAGCCAAGTTTTTACAGTAGATTCGTCCAACATGGTCATCTTTGCCAAACCGTTAAAGGACGTGTCCCCACATGCAATCACCGTCGCTCTTGATCCGCCTTGTCGCTTGCCATCCTTCCACATCCAGAGTCCAAACGGATCACTAAACATGCCCGGCGAATTCAGAACGTAGAGATAGCCGTAAGGCGCAGCAGGGTCTCGCCCACTGAACCGCCCCCCGCCGCTATAATACCTTGCCCGGTAGTAGTACTGGCTTGATTCGTCGTCCCACTCGCGGGAGGTGTAGGTGTAGCGGTTCGTGACGGTTTCCGTCCACGAGCCCAGTTCCTTCCCGAAGGCGTAGTAGTCGTAGGTGTTCCGGGTGGTTTCCGAGGAATCGACCAGATTGCGGATACTGCCGAGGCCGTCTCTCATGTAGTAGTACGTATCTTTGCCCCCGATTGGAGACACCAGCGTTTACTCCCGCAGTCTACTACGTCCGGGAATGCCGATTGTTCCCGGAAACGCGCTAAAAGAAGCATCGTTGAGGACCGGGCACGCGGACATGCTACCGCGACTTTTCAAGAACGTCAATGCATTGCTCACAGATAATGTCGTACGGCGTCGTCGAAGTTCCGCAGAAAAGTAGAATGTCCCCTTTTCTCCCCTTTTCTCCCCTAACCAGCACTGGGACTGCGGCGTCATAGTGAAATGCATCAGTCGGTCGCGCCCCTCACGCCGTCCTTTGCTTGTATGACGTTCAAGGCAAGCGCTCTACAGGACGCTCCAAGTCACCATCTGCAACGCCGCGCGTTACCAGAGTGCGCTCCAATAGTTCGGCTTCCCTTTTCGCGCCATAGAATCGTGAGTTCTTATAGGACGCCATCATGTCAGGGTCTGACGGGCCATAGTACCATAATGCGAACAAGAGGCACTTATATGTGCTTCCGTCAATGCGGACGTCAGGCATCAGCAAAGCGCGGTACTGTGAGTACACTTCCTCAAGCGCGCGCGAATGTCGCAAAGCGTATTCCTGCAGTGCATGGGAGGCGGTGCCCCCTTGCGCACGCGCAAGGGCTAAAGCAATATCCCACCTGACCGTGTCCGTATCATACTCCAGCAGTCTGGTCTCCAATATGCTCCGGCCTCTTTCGCCAGCGTTTTCCGCGAGGATCGTCGCCATCGTGGAACCAAGCATCGGGTGGTCAATGTAAGATTCGAAAATCGAGAGGTCCGCTCTTCCAGCATACATCCCAAGCGCTCTCTCGAAGATAGGGGGCATGCCGTTCTGCGCGCAAACGCTAAGCACAGTTCGCGCGCCTTCTGCGTCCAGTCTACTCAGCACAGACCCTGCGCTTGCGAGGAATTCTTCTTCGGCATCTGCATCTCCTATATGCTGACCGGTGATCATGTCCACCGACAGAGCTCTTTCAATTGCCATAACAAGCCTGCTGTCAACGACAACACCAAGGCATGTGAGGGCACACGCCTTGGCCCTCAATGCGTCTTGACGTATGCGCGGGTCCAGGCCTCTGCGAGCAGGCGTTTCAAGAAGAGCCAGCAATCGCTCCCTGGCAGGGTCGCCGAGTTCGCGCAGCGGCTGTATCGCCATTACGCGTTCGTTTCTGCCAAGCTGGTCAATCAGCGCCTGAATGTATAGGCCTTCTTCGTGACGCTGATAGATTGCTTCTATCACTTCTGCGGGGGGTGTAACATTCTTTCTGTAAATTGCCCCCCAGTGGAGTGTGAGCGCAGG
>CALMGO010000670.1 GCA_937863625.1 uncultured bacterium | reverse complement strand
GCCCGTTTTCTACGACCCCTTTGGCGATGTGGATTACATCGTTTTTGAGCTCGTCCCGGAAGAATCCACGCACGAGGGAGAGCCTGATGCCCAGGGAGATTGAAGTCAAAGTGCCTTGTCCGGACCTTGACGCAGTCCGGCAAAGGCTCCTCGCCTTCGGTGCCGTGACAAGCGCCGACGGCCTGGAAAGGAACATCGTATTTGACACGCCGGACCATTCCCTTCGCGCGGCCGACAGCCTTTTGCGCCTGCGGCGATACGGCGAAAGTGTCCTCACATTCAAAGGTCCGCGTGCGTCCTCTTCCGACGCGGTAAAATCCCGTGAGGAGATTGAGTTTGAAGTCTCTGACTTTGACGCCGCCTCGGACGTGCTCGCGAGGCTCGGCTTCCATCGCGTCTGGGCGTATGAAAAGCGCCGTGAAAAATATCTCCTCGCTGATGCGGTTGTTTGCCTCGATACGGTGCCTGCGCTTGGTTCTTTCGTCGAAATCGAGGCCCCTGATGCCGCTATCGTGAAGCTTACGCTTGAAAAACTCGGCCTTTCCATGGAGAATGCAACGCCTCTGACTTACCTTGAGCTCTTCATAAAGTGCTGCGGTACGTCAGGTCGGACGTTGCCGGATATGGTTTTTGATGACGAGGAGACGAAATGAAAGCGCCCAAAGTCGCCATTCTCATGGGTTCCGACAGTGACTTGCCTGTTGCCCAGAAGGCCGTTGAAACGCTCAGTGAGTTTGAAATCCCCTGCGAGGTCCGCGTCATGAGCGCCCATCGCAGCCCCGAAAAGGTATGGGAGTTTGCCGTTAACGCCCGGGCCGACGGGTTTGCCGTCATAATTGCCATTGCCGGAGGCGCCGCTCACCTTGCCGGCGTCGTTTCGAGTGCGACCACTCTCCCCGTAATAGGCGTTCCGGTCGCGACAAGCGTTGCCGGCGGCCTCGATAGCCTTCTTTCGACTTCACAGATGCCCGGTGGCGTCCCTGTCCTTACCGTGGGCTCCAATTCCGGAGGCCCCACCAACGCCGCCGTCGCCGCTGCCAGGATCTTGGCTCTTGCCGACGAGCATCTCGCCGCCAGGCTTGACGCCTATCGCGCCGCGCTGGCGCAGAGCGTCGACGTTAAGGACGCCAAAATAGTCGCCCACTTCGCCAAGCCCCGGGACTGATCATGCCTAAGCCGACAATCGAGTGGATCGGCGGCGTTGACGGCGTTGCGCGCATCATTGACCAGACGAAGCTCCCCGTCGAGTTTGGCTTCGTCGATATCAGTACCGCCGACGAGATGTTCCACGCCATCAAGACTCTCATGATCCGAGGGGCTCCCGCTATCGGTGTGGCGGCCGCCTACGGCATGGTCCTCGCCGTCGCCCGGGGTGAGTTTGCGGACGCCTCCTCTTACGAGATGGCCCTCGCTCAGGCCGCAGTCTACCTCAAGTCGTCTCGCCCCACCGCCGTAAACCTCTTCTGGGCGATAGATCGTGCTGTAAAGGCTTCTCTTGCCGCCGGGTCCGCAGGTGTCTCCGCGATGAAGCAGGCCCTTTTTGACGAGGCGCGCCTCATCCACGAAGAGGACCGAGTCGTCTGCCGTAAGATCGGCCAGGTCGGCCAGGAGATCCTTCCCGACCCCGCCCGCGTCCTCACCCACTGTAACGCCGGCGCTCTTGCCACGGCCGATTATGGAACTGCTCTGGCCGTCATATACCGCGCCGCCGAGATGGGAAAGACCATAAGTGTCTACGCCGACGAAACGCGCCCGCTTTTGCAGGGCTCGCGCCTTACCGCATGGGAGTTGGCCGACGAAGGACTTGATGTGACGGTCCTGTGCGACAACATGGCTGCTTCGCTTATGCGCGCCGGGAAGGTGGACCTTGTTATCACCGGGGCCGACCGTATTGCTGCCAACGGAGACACCGCCAACAAGATCGGCACCCTTGGTCTGGCGATACTTGCGTGTGAGTTCGGCATACCGTTTTACGTCGCAGCGCCCGCGTCCACTTTTGACCTCGACATCCTCTCAGGCGACGAGATCCCGATTGAAGAGCGCTCGCCCCTTGAGGTCACCGAAGGGTTCGGACGGCGCACTGCGCCGCATGGCGTGAAGGTTTACAACCCGGCTTTTGACGTGACTCCCGCGAGGCTCATAACCGCCATTATTACCGAGCGCGGCCTGATAAGAAAGCCCGACCGGGACTCCATAGCGCGCGTCCTGCACAGGCGCTGACGGTTCGGCTGCCTACTCCGAGGCCTTCTCCGTGTCTTCCTTATCCAAGCGAAATCTCGTCGCAACGTCTGCGTTAAAGAGTACCGCCGGCCCGCTCATCGCGAAAAAACCCGCCCCGGCGCCGGACGCCATCCCTACTGCAAATATCAATAGAGCGACCCCTGCCAGCACGATTGTCCGCCCCGGTGCCAGCAGCGTCACAATCGCCCCGCTGCGAATCGCCTGCCAGAGCCCCCTTCGACCCTCGTTGAGAACCTCCCCTTCGGTGTCTTCGCCGCGGTTCGCGCGCTCGTATGCGTCTCTGAGGTCCCGCTGAGCCATGATGGCCAGCGCCAGCATTGACGTCATGCTCGCAAAGAGCACAAACCAGAGCATCACGCCTGCCAGCACTAAAAATAGTGGTGACATCGTCCCCGCAAGGTAAAGGTAAAAGACGATATTCGCCAGCGACGCTGCAAAGGTGAACACGAATATATTAAGGAGTGCCACGCTCCGGGCCATTGGCCCCGCCCTTACGTAGGTCCTGAAGATAAACTTGTACCCGCTGAAATCATACTCCGTCGTAAGGTCCGCCATCCCGTAAAACACTAATCCCGTCGCTGCGCACAGCACCAGCCACGCCATCACGGCAAATACCGCTACCGCGGCGCCGCGAGGCCCGAAATGAAAGGATAGTTTGACCGGCTTCCCGTCGCTCCCCACAAGGAGACTATCGCTTGAGAGCGCGTTGTCCGCGTCAACAGGCGTCTCGACCGCTGCCTGTGATTCCGTTGTCGGCTCGCCTGTTCCGAGGGCGACAGGCTCTCTTGTGACAAAGGTGTTTGCCGCGAGCATCAGTGCCAGAAATAGCGGTATGCACGCCGTGAACCATATGAAATTGAAAATTACCACATGGCCCAGGTTGTCCCAGAACTTCCGCCAGAATACGCCGAACGCCTCTTTCATCGCTGCCTCACTGCCCTAAAGGAAGTCGTGTCACGGCGTCGGCCAGGTGTTTGTAGCCCTTTGAAATGCCGTAAAAGAGATTCTCATGTCCCTCATATTCATGCGACAGCCAGCCGGTGTACCCCGCCTTGACGACTATGTCGATGCAGCGTGCCACATCCACTATGCCTTCGCCAAGCACTGCGCCCGCAAGGTGCTTCCCGCCGTTGGTCATGAACGATCCCGTTCCCGGGTCCGTCTCAAAGTAGTGCATGTCTTTGATGTGCACGTGAACCGCATGCGCCGCCAGCCGTGTGACCGCCTCAATGGGGTCTTCGTCCACCACG